>NZ_QULJ01000011.1:0-83713 GCF_003481505.1 Clostridium sp. OM05-5BH
CTGGGCACGTATGCGTGAACAGTAACGAGATAATAGGGGAAATTTAAGATTTCCTTTCTTGCTATCCACAAAACGAAATGCTATACTGATACAAGCCGTTTCTCTGGTTTTACGAATAAGAAAAGGAGAAGAATGTGATGGAACAGACAGAGATTGCAAGAGAGCAGGGAGCTCCGACTGCATCCATTTTGGCAGAGCAGGCATGGGAGGGAAAAGTCCGAAAGGTTTTTTCATGGATTGTGTCGGTGTATCTGTGTGTGGTGTTTGGGGCATTTCCGCTATATTTCCATAATTATTATTATGATATTCTGGTATCGAAATATCAGTTTTACTGGCTCAGTACGGTTGCGATGCTGGCGTCATGCCTGATCGCAGCGATAGTATTTGCGTGCATGGACTTAAAGCGGTTTGGCGGGGCGCATGTGCGGCGCTTTTTGGGCGCGTTTCGACTGACTGAATTAAAAAAGCAGCCATTTGCCTATAAGGCGTTGGCAGTTTTCTGGGCGCTGGCACTGATATCGACGGTGCTGTCGGACTATGTGTATGAGTCGTTCTGGGGAAATGAGGGACGATTCAGCGGATTATTCTTGATTACGCTGTATGTGCTGGGAACGATTGTGATCAGCAAGTATGGTCGGATGAGAAAATGGTACCTGGATGTGTTTTTGGCATCGTCCGTTCTGGTCTGTCTGTTTGGAATCACAGATTATTTCCAGATGGATTTATTGGGATGGAAAAAGGGCGTGAGCAATGAACAGGGAAACCTGTTTGTATCTACATTGGGAAATATTAACACATATACGGCGTTTGTGGCGCTTACGATGGCGGTTGCCTGCGGCTGTTTTGTAAGTGAGAGAAAAGTGGGACGCCGTATCTGGTATTATCTGGTTTCGGCGCTGGCCTTTTTTGCATTGATTACCGGACAGAGTGATAATGCATATTTATCACTTGGAATGCTGTTTGCGGTGATGCCGCTGTTTTTATTTACGACATGGCGGGGCATCGCAGATTATGGTATTCTGGCGGCTACGTTTATGACCGTGATCAAGGTAGTAGATACGGTCAATAAAGTATATGCCGATCAGGTCATCGGTCTGGGCGGTGTGTTTGGCGTGTTGGTGCGCTATCGTTATCTGGAGGGAGTCGTCGTTTTATTCTGGATTCTGGCGGGGATTCTCTGTGTTTGGAAACGGAAGATGGAACAGACGAATCCAGAGAGCAAACCGGGACGATGGATTTGGCGTGGCTGGTGTGCAGTTTTGATTCTTGGATGCCTGGCAGTGGCATTTGTCTTCTATGATGCAAATCTGGGAGGACATGCGGAACGGTACAGCGCGTTGTCCCAGTATCTTGTTTTTGATGATGATTGGGGGACGAACCGGGGATATTGCTGGAGAATTGGCTGGCAGTCCTATCGCGAGCTGCCGTTCCTGCATCAGTTGTTTGGTTTTGGACCAGACACATATGGAATTCTGACTTGGGATTTCAGGCAGGATGCGCTGGATCGGTATGGAGTTTTCTATGAGAGCGCCCACAACGAATATTTCCAGTACCTTGTTACAATGGGACCGCTTGCGCTTGCATCCTATCTTGCGTTTCTGGGCAGCGCCTGCGTGCGGATGTGCAGAAAATGGAAAGAGTGCGCCTGGATTCTGGCGCCTGTTCTGGCGGTGCTCTGCTATGGAGCACAGGCAGTTGTTAATATCAACCTCCCGATCGCGACGCCGATTATGTGGGCGATGCTGGCGATTGGGCTTACACTCACAAGAGAGAAAGCAGAACAGGCAGAATAGCTCAAATAGACGGCAAATCCGGGCAGATTCGGCGGAAAAGCCGAAATGACGAACTTTGTCGATTTAGAATTTAAAGTAATGTGTGAACAGTAACCCGTGTCGAAATTTGCGATCGATAGACTCTTTTATTTTTCTTAAAATCGGTTTATAAATAATATGAAACGAAAAAACGATAGGATCGCCTGGCAGAGCTGCGTTATGCAGTGTGGTCATCTGAATGGAAGAACAGGCAGTCAAAAGGAGGAGAGTTTATGGATGAAGCTAAAAAATTGGTCGTTTTGGAACAGGAAAATGAAGAATTAAAGCGTGAGCTTAAGGAGTTATTTAAAACTCTGGATCAGATGAATCAAAGCTTAAACCGGATGATTGACCACTACATACTCTGTAAGACGGAGAAGGCGGGATAAGCGGAGAAACTGGATAAGATGGGAGAGAAGAGGCTCATTTATACCAGATGGAGCAAGTGAACAATCAAATCAAAAATTAAATACTAAATCGAATATCAAAGCCGCATGATTCAGAAGGTATGTTATTAAACCAGAATGAATCATGCGGCATTTTTTATGTACTCTATGTAATATGCAGTTGGCGCGTCAATTTCCAGATTAAATCATGCATCCAGGAGATCGTCTGCTCCAGCTGCTCGTTTTTCTCTCTTAGCGCCAATACTTCCTGATAGAGAGTTTCCTTGTCGGAATCTTTTGAGATATCCGGATGGAGATTCGAGGAAGTGGAAGATGATTTTGTTTTACCCGGTGCTGCAGAATGATCTGTCATCAATTTGGTGTTATCAGGTGCTGCATTTTGATCCGACGATTTTGCATCATCCGGTGATTTGCTCCGGCCGGATGGCTTTGTCTGCCCTGGTGCCTTAGCCTTGTTCGCCTGTTTGGCTTTAGAATCCAAAGGGCTTGCCGCATTAATCATGTGTCTGGAAATCAGGATCTGCCGTTGTGGATAGTCTAAGTCCATGAAATCCTGATACGGAATGGGAAGAGGAGTCATGGCGATTGAGCAATGCGGACACACCGCATTGGCAACGAGCTGAAAGAATCCATAATGTCCACAGTTTGGACAGCAATAAACATTTAAACCACGCATAGAGTTGCCTCCGTAGAAGTAAGAGTTGAGTCATTGGGAGAAAAATGAAAACATCCCCTTTATTATAATACGTTTTAATCGGGAACATTATAACTGGTTTTTAGAAAAAAATTTAAAAATTTCCAAAAAAATTTTTAAAACGATAAAAAAAGACATCTTTCAGAAAAAATACCGCGGTGTCACAAAAGTGTCCTGCGGTATTTGAACGGATGCAATATTATATTTTACTGGATGATTCCAGATGTGTCAACTGTCCAGGCAGTATCATTGCTGTCTTTGATATCCTTGAACCCTTTTCCGAGTTCCGGACGGGAAGCGGAAGAGGAGGAAGAGGTTGCTTTCTGGATGGTGCCGCTGGTGTTTACCAGGTAGCGTTTTTCACCGATGGAAACCGGCTCATAGCGGAGTTCCGGATCCGCCTTCTTTAAAAGACCGTTTACATAAACCTGGTTATCGCGCTCTCCATGGTAGCCCTGTCCTTTGAGGGAACCTTTGGTCTGGAAATACCAGATCTGGTTTTCTTCTAAATCATCATTGTAAATAGTCTGCTTGCCGGTACGCATCACGCCGTCGTCGCCGAAGTAGTAGGAGGCGAAGCTGCCATCCGCCTGTTTCAGGCTCTGAAGCCCGGTCTGCATTTCACCGCGCTCGTTGAAGCAGTAGCGCTCGGAATTGATGGTGAAAATAGCAAGATCCTTCTCGGCAAAGTAAGCAGTTCCGTTTTTAAAGAAGAAGGAAAATGGCTCTTCTTCTTCGCTGATGCCCGGTGCCCCTTCAATGGTGTACCAGCCGCTTGCCCGGCGTCCGCCATTTTCCGGATCGTAATAGCGGAAATCGTTTAAGCTGACAGTGTCTGTGGCAGAGTTGTCCGTTGTTGCTGCTTCGTTTGAAGGTGTGCTGGAGCTTACAAATCCAGCTTCCGCGACATTGATCCAGCCTGTCTGCATCTGGCCGTCGATGAAGGTGTAGTAGGCATTGTCGATTTTGCGGTCCATTTGGTTTACGATCATGCGTCCTTCGGTGTCAAAATAGCACCAGATATCTTCATCGTCGGTGTCTTTCGTGATGGTTTCCAGCAGAATCCATCCGGTTTTTCTGGCGCCGTCATCTTCCTCGCCGAGGTAGTAGGTCTGTCCGTCCAGCTCCAGAAGCCCGGTCTGCATCAGTCCGTCCTCGTCGAAATAGTAGGTTTTTCCGTTGATGCTCATCCATTTGGCAGTTACAATCTTGCCGTCCTTGCCAAAATAGAGCCAGGAGCCGCCGTCCGGAGAATCCGGGCTGTCGTAGCTGATCTCATTTTCAGCCGAAACCCATTGGTTCTTTGCCATGTGCCCCTCATCGTTGACGAAATAGTCATCGACTCTCTGATTGGTAGCAATCTCGCCTTCCTCATCGAGATAAAACCAGTCGCCATTCCGCTTTTTCCATGTGTTTGTCTCTTTATAGCCGTCCTCATCGTAGTAATAAAGACGACCATCTTCCTCTGTCCAGCCGCTCTGAGCCGCCAGAACTCTGTAAGTTCCCGTATTTGTCATTATAGGTGCAGCAGCCGCGAACAAAGCCGCAGCGGATAAAACAGCTAAAGTTTTAGTTTGCTTACGCATGGTATAATCTCTCCTTTTTGAAAATGCGAAAATCCATCGCTGCATTACGGGGCTTATTATACGGGGATTATGCGTAAAAAGATAGTGTGCGTTGCTGGAAAGGGTGGAGAGATGTGGAAAAAGGGGTGAACCAGCTGGAACACCCCTTTTTCTATATGAAAATATAATTTTTTATTTTACGTATTTCGAATCCGTCAGGAACTCCAGCGTCAGCGTTCCTGCCAGCCTCTCCAGCGTATCTATCACATACTGGTTAATACTCTGTGATTTTTCCCGCGCGATCCGGTAGTCCATCGCGGAATTATAATAGTTGTCTCCATCGATCGTATATCCGTCGAATCCCGCGCAGGCGGCGTGGTGGACGCTTGTTTTGGTCAGGACGTTCAGCAGCATGACAAAGGAATTATCGATGATCTCTGCATTCTGGTCGATCAGGGAATTATAGTTTAAGGTGTAATCAAAATGTGTATCTTTGACATTTGTCACGTTTGAGGTCGCGATGACGCGCACCGGGCGTCCCTGGGCGTCGGCGTGCTCGAGCAGGCGGTTGTTGAGTTGGACATAGCGCCTGGAATTGCTTAAGAACGCATAATCGATTGGAATTCCCTCCGGGATAAAATTGACGGAGATTGTGATCGGATTGTGCGCCTTAATATAGGAAAGAATTGCCTCCTTTTCCAGTTCCAGATTCTTTCCCGGACCGAGCAGCAGAAGCGGGCGCTCGCGCCAGGAAGCACTCAATGCCTGAATATCGGCTTCGTCATTGCATTCTGTGCTCTGATACCTGCGGTACAGTGTTTCAATGTAATCTTTGTCGTAGAGCAGTTTTTTCTCCGGCTTAATCGCATCCAGAATCGTATTGATGGATTTAAGCGACAGGGTGTGCTTATCCATCAGGAAGCGGACGTAGTTCGGATGGCAGTTGTTGGAGGCGGAAATATAGAAGAACAGGTTATATCCCCATGGGCTCTTGCGGAAGAACGGCATGATGCTGATGTCGATCGCCTCGAGCATCTGACTGACATTGAAATTGCGTCCGAATACAGTGTTCATGTACATGGAAATGAGTTCGATCGGAAGATTTCCGGCGCTTTTTCCCATGCCGTACAGGGTGGCATCAACTAAAACGGTGCGGTCTGCCGGTTCGCGTAAGACTTCCATGCTGTTTGAGTATGCGAGCTGGAAGTTATTGTGGGAGTGGTAGCCGATCGCGATCGATGGTTTTAAGTTGTAGTTTAAGAGCTGGAAATAGTGCAGCAGGTTATCCTGATGCAGCAGACCGTAGGTGTCTACAAGGGACATCGCATACGGTTCCAGATCGTTGACAAGGTCAACCAGATCCAGAAGCTCACGGTCGGAGTAACTGGTGATCGAAACCGCCTGTGCAAACACTTTGTAGCCCAGTTTTTTGACTTCGTGGCAGAACTGGATCGCCTCATGCATCACATGTTTTTTGAAAATGACGCGAATGCCGTCGATGTAGGACTCTGAACACGGGCTTAAATTAGAAATATCGCAGGTTCCGTAGTCGATCATGGCAACGATCATCGTATTTCCCTTGTCCAGCTTGCCGAAAATCTGATCGGCACACTGGGTTGTCGGCATGATCGTGCGGTTGCGGTCGAAAGTGCGGCGGTCATCCAGAAAACCAACTTCCAGAATGTCCACGCCCGCGCTGATCAGACGTTCAAAAATAGTAACAATATTGTCGTGACCGAACTCCCAGTCGTTGACGTAGCCGCCGTCGCGGAGAGTGCAGTCGAGTAATTTGACTTGTTTCATGATGTTTGTCCCCTTGTTATGTTTGTAATTTTAAAAATTGACTCCCAGAAACGCCCCGATATCATGCGTATCCTTTGCCGTATAAACCGGCGCATATTCCTGCCATGCCTCCGCGGTATCTGGTCCGAAGCCGTAGGTGACTGCCATAAAATCGACAGCTGCCTCTTTGGCACCCTTTCCGTCGGAAGAGGTATCACCGATAAGAACTGCCTCGGATGGAGACAACTCCAAAGCTTTTAAGCACTTGTGCAGAACGTCAGCCTTCGTCATTTTGCTGGCAAAATCGCTGCCGCAGATGGAGTCACAGAGTTCTGTGAAATGGTAATGTTCCAGCAGAGTCAGCGCATAATCTTCACGTTTCAGGGTGGCAACCCCGATCTTGCAGCCCTGTGCGCGGAGTGCGCGGATCAGGTCTTTGATACCGGCGTATGGCTCGGCTTTCAGCAGGTCGTGATCCTTGTACTGGGTGCGGAAAATCTCGGTTGCGTGGTTCGCGGCGTCCTCGTCCAGTCCATAGAGGCGGATGAGCGACAGCTTGACGGGCGGTCCGATAAAGGTGCGGAGTGTCGCCTCGTCGAGGGCAGGTTTTCCAAGTGCTTCTACCGTGTGTCGCACGCTCGCAAAGACGCCTTCGGATGTATCGAGCAGCGTGCCGTCGAGGTCGAAGATCACGCCGCGGTATGTTTTCTTATTCATAGGGTGCTAGTCCTCCTGTGTAAAATCGCCTGTACTGTTTCAAGGTCGGCGGGGGTGTCTACGGAAAGCGTATATCCGCAGATGGGAAGAAATAGGATCGTTTTCCCATATTCGAGGAAACGCAGCAAATCCACGCCCTCGATCTGTTCCAGAATGCCCGGTCTGCTCTGGCAGAAGAAATCAAGCGATTCCCGCGTATAAAGCCCGATACTCACAAATTTCCGGGAAGGTTTGTCAAGCGTCCCCTTGCGGAATGGAATTGGCGCACGGGAAATGTAAAGCCCTGTGCCGTCCGGGCGGCAGACCACTTTTATGTTGGATGGATCGGCTGTCTCGGCATCGTTCGGGATATCTGCCATGGCATTGATGAGAAATGGACGCTGTACATTCTCTTTTGAGGTAATAACAGTAAGCGCCTGCTCCATAAAATTTTGCAGAATCTCCGGTGTCAGAAGCGGTTCATCCCCGCCGATCATCGCATAAAAATCAAATTTCCGCGAAGAAGCAGACTTGGAATCTTCCAGAATCGTCACCGCCTCCTGAATGCGGGAGGTCGGATTCTGATGGGAATGGGAGGTGAAAACCGCCTCAAATCCATATGTCTGGCAAACAGCAGCAATCTCAGGGCTGTCGGTCGCAGCGTAAACGGCATCAAATACACCGCTGTCCCGCGCCGCTGCGAGAACCCGCACAACCATTGGAATCCCATCAATCTGTTTCAATGCCTTTCCCGGAAAGCGAACCGAATTAAGCCGCGCCGGAATCAGCGCGCAGACCTTTTTTTCCTGTGCTAATCGATTCATAAGACGTTCCTCTGTATGATAAAGCAGTTACATAAAGTAAAATGAATCGTAACGTAACGATTCAGGCATACCGATGTGAACCGGATGCTGACCTTTATTATAGAAAAGAAATAGGAGAAATACAAGACAGCATAAGAAAAATGTAAGGAGTTGGGAAAATGCCGTGTCGGCTATGAAAAAAGAAATATGTGTGGTATAATATGACCACTTGACAAGGTATTTTCAGGAGGAAATCAAAATGAAACAGAAACTTTCTAATTATATAGCAGAAAAGCTTCTCGCATCCGGCATCACGGATGTGTTTATGATCACGGGCGGCGGCGCGATGCATCTGGATGACGCGCTGGGGCATCAGGAAGGACTTCACTGCCTCTACAATCATCATGAGCAGGCATGTGCGATGGCAGCGGAGGCGTATGCCCGCATCCACAACAAGATTGCGGCAGTGTGCGTGACGACGGGACCTGGCGGCATCAATGCGATGAACGGCGTTGCGGGCGGATTCCTGGATTCAATCCCGATGTTTGTCATTTCCGGACAGGTGCGTTATGACACGACAGCGCGCAGCACGGGACTTCACCTGCGCGCGATGGGCGATCAGGAGTATGATATCACCAAATCGGTTGCCAATATGACAAAATACTGTGAGATGGTGATCGATCCGATGCGTATCCGCTTCTGTGTGGAAAAAGCCCTGTATCTGGCTTACAACGGTCGTCCGGGTCCTACCTGGCTGGATATTCCGCTGAATGTGCAGGCGGCAATGATCGAGACAGACGATCTGATCGGCTTTGATCCGGAGGATTATGAGGCGGGCGGAACCGGCTGGGCGGCAGAGAGCGCGTCCGAGATCCCGGAGGATACCGCCGGAAAAGGTGAATTTCGTGCAAAACTTCCGGCACGTGTGACGAAGGAGACGGCGCGTGCGATCATCGAGAAAGTCCGCACCTCCAAACGTCCGGTGATCAATGCCGGAAATGGTATCCGTATCGGCGCGGCGCACGATGTTTTCATGCGCGTGGTTGAAAAGCTGGGAATCCCGGTTGTGACCGGCGCGGACAGCATCGACTGTATCTATGACGAACACCCGCTGTACATCGGAAAAGGCGGCAACGTCGGCGATCGCCCGGGCAACTTCGCGATCCAGAACAGCGATCTGGTGCTGTCGCTCGGAAGCCGTCTGAGTTTCCGCCAGGTCGGTTACCGTTTTACTACCTGGGCGCGCGAGGCGTATGTGATTGTGAATGATATCGATGCCGAAGAGCTGAAAAAGCCGACCCTGCATGTGGACATGCCGGTTCACGCGGATGTGAAGGATCTTCTGACCGTGATGGACGAGGTTCTTTCGGAGGAAGGAAAAGCGGACGGCGCGGCTTCGATGACGCAGGAGTACAAGGACGCGCAGGCAGAGTGGCTGCGTATCTGCCAGGGCTGGAAGCATGATTATCCGGTGGTTCTGCCGAAGCACATGAACGGCGGCACGGAGACAGAGGCAAACGTATATGCATTTGCGTATGAGATGAGCCGCCGTTTAAATGAGAACCAGATCGTGGTTGTGGGGAATGGATCTGCAAATGTTGTGTGTGGACACGCAAATATTGTGAAAAAGGGACAGAGATTTATCTCGAACTCCGGCATCGCTTCGATGGGCTACGGACTTCCGGCATCGATCGGCGCGTGCGTGGCAGATCACAGCCAGGATATTATCCTGATCACCGGAGACGGCAGTATTCAGATGAATTTACAGGAGCTTGAGACAGTTGTCAGCCACCGGATGCCGATCAAGATCTTCATTATCAATAACGGCGGTTACCATTCCATCCGCCAGACCCAGAAGAATTTCTTCGGCGAGCCGCTCATCGGTATCGGCGTGGACAGCGGCGATCTTGGATTCCCGAGCATGGAAAAGCTGGCGTGGGCGTATGGATTCCCATATGTAGCGATTCATGGAAACAAGGAGCTGGGCGAGAAGGTAGAAGAAACGCTGGCGATGGACGGCCCGGTGATCTGCGAGGTATTTGTAACGCTGGATCAGAACTTTGAGCCAAAGTCCGCGGCGAAGAGACTGCCGGACGGAACGCTTGTATCGCCGCCGCTGGAGGATCTGTCCCCATTCCTGCCGGACGAGGAGATGGACCGTATCATGCTGATTCCGCGTATTAAAAAATAGTAAAGGAAACGATAGAATGAAGATAGTTGTCACAGGTGCCACCAGCTTTGTAGGTCTGGGGGCGGTGCGCGAGCTGTTACATCGCGGACATCAGGTATACGCCGTACTGCGGGAGCATTCGACGAAAGCGGATCTGCTGCGGGAAAATGGAAAATTTCCGCAGGGACTCACGATTTTGGAGGAGGATCTGGGGAATCTCTCGAAACTGCCGGAACGGATTCCGGGCGGATGCGATGTGTTTCTCCATATGGGCTGGCGCGGTGCAGGGAGTGATTCACGGAAAAATGAGGCAGTCCAGGAGGAGAGCGTGCAGGACGCGCTGAATGCCGTCCGCGTGGCGAAAGACCTCGGGTGCCGGCGGTTTCTCTTTACAGGTTCGCAGGCGGAGTATGGCGTCAAGAGCGAGCTGACAGACGAGGAGACGGTCTGCGAGCCGACCTCCCCGTATGGACGCGCGAAACTGGCAGTCCGGCAGCGGGCGGAAGTGCTCTGCCGGGAACTGGGACTGGATTACGGGCATGCACGGATTTTCAGCACGTATGGACCGGGCGATCACCCGTGGTCGCTTCTTTCCTCCTGTGTCCGGGTCTTCCGGGCAGGGGAGAAGATGACGATGACCGCCTGCACGCAGCTCTGGAACTTCATGTATATTGACGATGCGGGGCGCGCCCTGGCGGATCTGGCAGAATATGCGGGAAATCTCACGGATCACGGATGTGTCTACAATCTGGGCGGTCCGATGGATGAGACAGGACCGCTGCGCGGGTTTGTCGAGACGGTCTATGAGCTGTGCGGCAGGCAGGGCAGCATGGAATTTGGCGTCCGCCCGCCGAATGCAGAGGGAATCGTCAATCTGATCCCGGATATCCGCAAGATGGAGCGGGTGGTTGGCTGGAAGCCACAGGTATATTTTGAAGAAGGAATGAAGAGAATTCTAGCTTTTCAGAAATGATTTTTCTGCCCTCTGTGCAGAGTGACGGGAGAGAATGGTAAATATTTGGACATATTTTATCAGTTTATGCCAAGTAAATAGCGAAGCAGCCAAAAATCGTTAAGAAAATTGTAGGTTGTCAAAAGAGAGAAAGACGTTTAAAATAAAGGCAGTATAGCCGAAGCGGCTTTCTCTTTTTTTTGTGTTCGAAATTTGGTGGAACGAAACAGAAGAGTTCAAACAAAAAGCAAATTAATAGGAATCAGAAAAGTATGAAAAAAATCAGTATATTAATTCCCTGCTACAACGAGGAAGAGAATGTAGGTCCGATCAGCGAGGCGGTTGTGGAGACGCTGGAGCGCGATCTGCCGGAATATGACTATGAGCTTGTCTTTATCGACAATGATTCGACGGACCAGACGCGCCCGATTCTTCGGAAGATCTGCAGCGAGAATCCACGGATCAAGGCAATTTTTAATGCCAAAAACTTTGGACAGTTCAATTCCCCGTATTATGGAATGTTACAGTGTACCGGCGACTGCGTGATCAGCATGGTGGCAGATTTTCAGGATCCGGTCGATATGATCCCGAAATATGTCCATGAGTGGGAAAATGGCTACAAGATTGTCATCGGCATCAAGACGGGAAGCAAGGAAAACCCGATCATGTATGCGCTGAGGAGCTGCTATTACAAGATGATAAAGAAACTCTCCGATGTCGAGCAGATTGAGCATTTTACCGGTTCGGGTCTGTATGACCGCGATTTTATTGAGATTCTGCGGGAGCTTGACGATCCGACGCCGTTTCTGCGCGGAATCGTGGCGGAGCTTGGTTATAAGCGCAAGGAGATCCCATATATCCAGCCGCAGCGCCGCGCAGGCAAGACACACAACAATTTTTACCGGCTCTACGATGCCGCGATGCTCAGTGTGACCTCCTATACGAAGGTCGGTCTGCGCCTGGCGACGATTTTTGGAAGTATCTGCGCGGCGATCAGTATGATCGTGGCGATTGTATATCTGGTGATGAAACTGCTTCACTGGTATGATTTTCCGGCTGGTATGGCGCCGGTTCTGATTGGAATGTGCTTTTTAGGGTCGGTTCAAATCTTTTTCATTGGTCTGGTGGGAGAGTATATTTTATCGATCAATTCGAGAGTCATGAAGCGTCCGCTGGTAGTGGAGGAAGAGCGGCTGAATTTTGATACACCGGTGAAAAAAGTTGGGGGCAAACAGCATGAAATGTAATGTCGATGTAGTTCGGATTCGTGAAAATTCGATTCAGCTCAATGGCTGGGCGATCGGAAAGACGCCGGAGACGGAGATCACCTATCAGGTTGAAGATGGGGCACATCAGCCGATCCGGTTTCAGTATGTGGCGACCCGCCGCGACGACGTCAGCCAGATTTATTTTGGGCGAACGGTAGAAAAAGAGCTTGGATTTGATATCCAGTTCCCGTATGAGCGCGGAAAAGATTATTATCTGATCGCAAAAGGCGAGGGACGCAAAATCCGCATTAAATATAATGAAGAACTGATCCGCAAGCGCAGCAGTGTGGCGCACAAGCGGATGCAAAAGATCCGCGATCTGATGAACATGGAGACTGTGCGGGTCTGTCTGGATTTCTGGAAGGAAAATGGTCTGAAAGCCCTGCTGGTAAAATCCAAGCACAAACTGCAGGGAATTGACAATGACTACGATTACGGCGAGTGGTATTCACTGACGAAGCCGACGGCGGAGGAGCTGGAGGAGCAGAGGAAAAAGGTGTTTGACGCGCCGGTTAAATTCTCGATCGTGATTCCGGCATTTAAGACACCGGAGCGATTTCTGCGGGAAATGCTGGATTCGATCGCGGAACAGACATACGCAAACTGGGAGGTCTGCGTGGCGGACGGCAGTCCGGCAGGACAAAGCTGCGAGCGGGTGCTGGAGCAGTATGCGAAGAAGGACAGCCGCTTTAAATACGTAATTTTAGGCGAAAATAAGGGCATTTCCGGCAATACGAATGCAGCAATGGATATGGCGACCGGCGATTATATTGTGCTGGCGGACCATGACGATAAGCTGACACCGAATGCTCTCTATGAGTGTGCGAAACTGTTACAGGAACATCCGGGATGCGACTGCTTCTATTCGGATGAGGATAAGCTGGATATGGACGGCGGCGCTTTGTTTGATCCGCATTTTAAGCCGGATTTCAATATCGATCTGCTCTGCAGCGTCAACTATATCTGCCATCTGTTTGTCGTCAGCCACGATCTGGCAGCGCAGGTGGGCGGCTTCCGTCAGGAATACGACGGAGCGCAGGATTATGACTTTATTTTCCGTTGTACGGAGAAGGCGAAGGAGATTCGCCATATCCCGAAGGTGCTGTATCACTGGCGCTGCCACAAGGATTCGACAGCGAGCAACCCGGAGAGCAAGCTGTACGCATTTGATGCGGGTGCGCGCGCGATCATGGATCATTATAAACGCGTCGGTATCGAGGCGGAGCGCGTGGAAAAAGGTGTGGACTACGGCATTTATCACTCTGTATATAAAATTCAGGGGGAACCGCTGGTATCGATCATCATTCCGAACAAGGATCACCATACGGATCTGGATCTATGCCTGCGGGCGATTGAGACGCGGGCAACGTACCGCAATGTTGAGTTTATCATTGTAGAGAACAACAGCACGGAGAAGGAAACCTTTGAATACTATGAAAAGATTCAGAAGGAATTTTCCAATGTCCATGTGGTAACCTGGGAGCGCGAGTTTAACTATTCGGCGATCAACAACTTCGGCGTGACCTTCGCAAAGGGCGAATATCTGCTGTTTTTAAATAATGATACCGAGCTGATTGCGGAGAATTTCATCGAGGAGATGCTGGGACTGTGCCAGCGTGAGGACGTCGGCGCAGTTGGCGCGAGACTGCTCTATCAGGATGATACGATCCAGCATGCGGGCGTCGTGATTGGTTTCGGCGGCATCGCAGGGCATACGTTTATAGGGCTTCATAAGGCGGAAAACAGCTATTTCCACCGTGCGATGAGTACACAGGATTACAGCGCTGTGACGGCGGCGTGCCTGATGACAAAGAAAGCACTCTTTGATGAGGTCGGCGGCTTTACGGAGAAGCTGGCGGTCGCATTTAACGATATCGATTATTGCATGAAAGTGCGGGCATCAAATCATTTAGTGGTTTACAATCCGTACGCATTGCTGTATCATTATGAGTCGAAGTCAAGAGGACTGGAGGATACGCCGGAGAAGGTGGCACGTTTTAACAGGGAGATCAAGATTTTCTCGGAGCGCTGGCCGGAGATCCTTAAAGATGGAGATCCTTACTACAATCCGAACCTGACGCTGCGGAAGTCCAATTTCGCCCTCAGGGATCTGAAAAAAGAGAAAATCGGAGAACCGTATCATCTGGAGGTATAACCCGGGATGGAGATTACAACGACAATTATTATTCCCAATTATAATGGGTTGAAATTTATGGACGAATGCATCCGTTCACTGAATGCACAGACGTATCCGAATTTCCGGACACTGGTGGTGGACAACGGTTCGACGGACGGAAGTGTGGAGTGGCTGAAGGAACATCAGATCGATACGATTTTCCTGCCGGAAAACACGGGATTTTCCGGTGCAGTCAACGTCGGAATCAAGGCGGCAGACACACCGTATGTGCTGCTTTTAAATAATGACGTCCGGGTGGACGAGTATTTCGTGGCGGAGATGGTGCGTGCGATCGGTCAGTCGGAGCGCATCTTTTCCGTCAGCAGCCGGATGATCCAGATGTACCATCCAGACAGGCTGGATGATGCAGGCGATATGTATTCCCTGCTTGGCTGGGCGTACCAGCGCGGCGTGGGACGGGATCTTACGCATTACCGCCGTTCAAGCCGGGTATTCTCGGCGTGTGCGGGCGCAGCGATCTACAGGAGAGAGGTATTTGAGGAGATAGGCTATTTCGATGAGATGCATTTTGCCTATCTGGAAGATATTGATGTGGGCTATAGAGCCCGGATTGCGGGTTATGACAATATATACTGCCCGGCGGCGCTGGTATGGCACGTCGGAAGCGGAACCAGCGGTTCCAAGTACAATTCATTCAAGGTTAAGCTGGCGGCACGCAACAATGTGTATCTGAATTATAAAAATATGCCGTGCTTACAGCTTATCATAAATGCGATTCCGATCGCAGCGGGGATTTTCGTGAAATATTCATTTTTCAGGAAACTCGGGTTTGGAAAAGATTATCTGGAAGGTCTGAAAGAAGGCATACGGACGGCAAAGAAGTGTAAAAAAGTGGCGTACCGCCCGGAACGGCTTAAAAATTATCTGGCGATAGAGCTGGAACTTTTAGCTGGGACATTTCTCTATGTCTATGAATTTGCTGTGAGACAGATCGAGAAAAAAGCAGCATCTGATAAATCGTGAGGAAAAGGTTAGAGTTGTTACTGGGCGCGTATGTGTGGACAGTAACTTAGAGTTTGCGCGATGTGTGAACGGTCATGGTTTAGCAGATGCAGCACGGAGAAAGGCTGCTTATCAGACAATGTCTGAGCGGCAGCAAGCAAGTGAAAGATGAGGTAGCTTATGAATTATGAGGATGATGAGCTGGAGCGCATGAGGGCGCGCCGCGAGGGCAGAAGCAGCCGTGCCAGTCAGGCAGGGTATTCTTCGCGCGGCAGTTCTGCTTCCGGCACCAGCCGCAGAAGAGTCAGCAGTACAGTCGAAAATAGCCAGAGAAAAGGTGAGGCGGGCAGCGGTTCAGTACGTTCCGGCTACAGCGGTCCTAAGAGCGCTGGAAGTGGAAAAAAGAGTTCGGGACGCCGCGGCAGCCATTACCGTAAATCGGCGCGCCACAGAAAGCATATGATCATTGCGGCGGAGATTGTCGTGATTATATTGATGATTCTGGGCGGTGCGTTCTGGTATATGTATCACAGAACCTTCGGTTCTATGCAGAAGATTGATTTTAACGAGGACCAGGTTAAGAACGTCAACCTGTCCCAGGAACAGATCGATGATATGAAGGGCTACATGACCGTGGCGTGCTTCGGTGTCGATTCGCGAAGTGAGCACGGGCAGATGAATGTCGGAAAAGGTACGAACGCGGATGTCAACATGATTGCCAATATCAATCTGGAGACGGGTGAGATCCGTCTTGTATCGGTATTCCGGGACAGTTATCTGAATATCAACGATAAAAACTCTTATAATAAGATCAACGCCGCTTACGCACAGGGCGGTCCGGAGCAGGCAGTTAAGGCGCTGAATAAGAACCTGGGTCTTAACATTACCCAGTATGCGACGTTCAACTGGAAAGCGGTTGCGGATGCCATCAACATTCTGGGCGGTGTAGATGTCGAGCTGAGTGATGCAGAGTTCTCCTGGATCAATGCCTTCATCACGGAGACCGTAAAGGAGACTGGTATCGGTTCTCATCAGCTGACCCATGCGGGCAATGTACATCTGGATGGTATCCAGGCAGTTGCATACGGACGTATCCGTTATTCAGATACGGACTATGCGCGTACCGAGCGTCAGAGAATTATTCTTCAGAAAGCCTTTGATAAGGCAAAAAATGCAGACTGGGCGACACTCAACTGTCTGATTCAGACGATCATGCCGCAGCTTGCAACCAATGTTGATATTACGGATTTGATTCCGCTGGCACGCAATATCGCGAAGTTCCATATTGGTGAGACCGCGGGATTCCCGGCAGCCAGAGGTGAGCAGGATGTTGGAAAGATCGGTGACTGCGTTATCCCGCAGACACTGGAGTACAACGTAAAAGAGCTTCATAAGTTCCTGTTTGATGAGGAAGATTATCAGGTTCCGTCTAATGTTAAGGAGTACAGCAGCCATATCGCGCAGGTAACGGGGCTTACGACGAATGCGAAGCTGATTGGTCATGTTCCGGTCGATCAGGGTGTCAGCGCCCAGACGTTTATCAAGAAACGGGCGAGCCGTATTGCCGCGCAGGCAGCGGCGAAGGATGCCGCTAAGAAGTCATCGACGAGTGCTTCGGACGAGTCGGATGACGAGAGCGGGGATGAGACCAAGAAGGGCGAGAGCGAGAGCTCGATCGGATTGGACGAGATCTTTGATCCGGATGAAGACTGGATTGACTGGGAGGAAGAAGAGTCGAAGAGCAACAGCAGTAAGGGACCAGGAACAACGACGACTCCCGGCAAGAAAAATCATACGGATAAGACAACCGAGGCGGATGATTCTTTATCCGGACCAGGCAGCACATCGGAGACGAAGTCTTCCGTTGCAAAACCGGGATCTACAACCACGACAGCGGCAGAGACAGCGGCATCCAGTGAAAAGACTTCTCCGGGTGCATCAGATAATTCCGGTGTGAAAAGCCCGGTCACAGAGATTCAGGATCCGGGGAATTCCGGAAACAGCGATGCAGCAGGCCCCGGCGGTCCGGCAGGTCCGGGAGCTTAATCTGAATTCAGGTGATATACTATGATAAAAGATAACCAGAAACGGCTGAACCATTTCCACGTAGTGCTGGACGCATGTGTCATTGCATGCGCCTACGCACTTGCGTGGTTTATCGTCAATGGAACGTCGTGGTTTAATGTAACAGGGCATAATAAGAGCGCAATGGCAGTCGTCTATCTGGCGGCTGGCGTTCTTATTGTACCGTTTTATTTGATTTTATACGCATTTTTTCATCTTTACACGCCCAAACGGGTTCAGGGAAGACGGGTGGAGTTAGCCAATATTTTTAAGGCGAACATCATCGGTCTTTTGGTGATCTCACTGATGCTTTACCTGGGCGGTAAAAATGAGTATTTCCACAACTTCTCCCGTCCGATGGTATTTTTGTTTTTTGGCATCAATCTCTTTGCTGAGATTCTGATGCGGAATATCCTGCGGATAGCGCTTCGGTCGATGCGGTCGAAGGGATATAACCAGAAGCATCTGCTTCTGGTCGGTTACAGCCGGGCAGCGGAAGGATTTATTGACCGTGTGAATGTCAACCCGGAGTGGGGCTATAAAATCCGCGGTATTCTGGATGACCATGAGGAGTGGGGCAAAGAATATAAGGGAGTGCGCGTGATCGGCAAAATTGACGATCTGGATACGATTCTGGCGCTCAATACGCTGGATGAGATCGCGATCACCCTGAGCATCCAGGAGTATGGAAAACTGGAAAAAATCGTGGCAGGCTGTGAAAAATCGGGTGTGCATACGAAATTTATCCCGGATTATTATAACTTTATCCCGACCCGTCCGTTTATGGAGGATCTGCAGGGACTTCCGGTGATCCACATCCGCCATGTGCCGCTCACGAATCTGCTCAACGCAACGATGAAGCGGACGATGGATCTGGTCGGCGGCATGATGGCGCTCATCCTGTTTTCACCGGTGATGCTGGTGACGGCGATTCTTATAAAGGCGACTTCGCCGGGACCGGTCATTTTCTGTCAGGAGCGGGTGGGACTTCACAATAAGCCGTTTAAGATGTATAAGTTCCGCTCGATGGCGGTACAGTCGGCGGCAAAGGAGAAAAGCCAGTGGACGACGCCGGGAGACCCGCGTGTGACTCCGATTGGAAGATTTATCCGGAAGACGAGCATTGACGAGCTTCCGCAGCTGTTTAATGTTCTGAAGGGCGATATGAGCCTGGTTGGACCGCGCCCGGAACGCCCGTTTTTCGTTGAAAAATTCAAGGAAGAGATTCCGCGTTATATGATCAAACACCAGGTGCGTCCGGGAATGACCGGATGGGCACAGGTCAATGGTTACCGGGGCGATACCTCGATCACGAAGCGGATTGAGCATGATCTGTATTACATCGAGAACTGGACGCTGGGATTTGATTTTAAAATCATGTTTTTGACGGTTTTTAAGGGCTTTATAAATAAAAACGCGTATTGATGAGGAAAACCACATGGGATATGAAGAAGAAAGAGATAGGTCAGGACACCGCCGGAGCCGACGGGCAAAACCGTCGGAGATGGAAGACGATGGTCTGACACTGATCACGGATTCATTTACGGAACGCCGGGAGGACGGATCCCACCGGAGCGGAGATAGAAGCCGAAGTGGTCAGAAAGCGGCAAAGAGGGGACAGACGCAGCCTGGCAGCAGCCGGGAGAGCCGGAATCAGGAGAAAACCCGGACCATGAACCGGTCGGATATTTACGCCGACCCGGTTAAATTGAAAGCGCGCCGGAAAAAGAAGCGGAAGATATGGTTTATTCTTCTGGAGAGCGTGATGCTGATCGGGATTCTCTGCTTTGCGGGATATTCGTATATCAGCAGCCGTCTGGATCTGATGCAGCGGCTTCCGTGGAACCCGGATGAGATCAAAAACGTCGAGATTTCGGAGGAGAAGCAGGAGCAGATGAGCGGTTACTGGACGATCGCGGTTTTCGGCGTGGATAGCCGTAACTCATCGGTCGGAAAGGGCAACAACTCGGATGTCAATATTCTCTGCAACATCGATCAGGGAACCGGTGAGATACGTCTGGTTTCGGTGTACCGGGATTCATATTTAAATATCAGCGACAAGAATACCTACAACAAAATCAACGCTGCTTATATGCAGGGCGGACCGGAGCAGGTTGTCAAGGCGCTCAATAGGAACCTGGATATCGATATTGACGATTATGCGACCTTTAACTGGAAAGCCGTTGCAGATGCGATCAACATTCTGGGCGGCATTGACGTGGAGATCACGAAATCAGAGTTTTATTATATCAATGCGTTCATTTCTGAGACGGTCAAGGCGACCGGCGTCGCTTCGACCCAGCTTAAATCAGCGGGCATGAACCATCTGGACGGTGTGCAGGCGGTTGCATATGGGCGTCTCCGTCTGATGGATACGGACTATGCCCGTACCGAACGGCAGAGAAAGGTTATTTCCCTCGCGTTTGAGAAGATGAAAAAAGCAGATTGGGCGACGATCAACAATATTGTGCAGACGGTATTTCCACAGGTGGCGACCAGCATCGAGATCAATGATCTGTTGAAGATAGGACGAAATATTACGCGTTACCATCTGACCGAGACGACCGGTTTCCCGTCGGAGCTGAGGGAAAAGAAGATGGGACGCAAGGGCGCCTGCGTCATCCCGCAGACGCTGGAGAGCAATGTCATCGAGCTGCATCATTTCCTGTTTGGCGATGAGGAATACACGCCGACTGAGACGGTCCGGACGATCAGTCAGAAAATTGTATCAGATACAGGCGTTCATGGCACGAAACAGGCAGAAACGAAGGCATTGCCGAAGACGACCGAGGCGACGACAATTTCCATTCTGGATCCGACGCAGGAGAGCGGCGCGGACGAAAGCCAGGAAGCCGGGAGCGGCAGCGACGAGTCGGAGAAAGAGACCGGTAATGCTTCGGAAACACAGGAGAATGACGCTTCTGAGCAGGAAAGCCGTCCGGACGGTACGCATGCATCAAAGGAAAATGCGCGGGAGAGCAGTGAGGCAGAGTCTGGCGGTTCTTCGCCGGCATTTCCGGGCGGAAATTCTGGCACCGGCACGGAGAATGGCAGAGAAAAACCTTCCGGCAGCGGTTCCCCGAATGGAAGCAGTGCACCGGGAAGTAAGACGGATGCGGGAATCATCATTGAGTGATGAGAGAGTGTGAAACGGAGGAAATGCTTTGAATTTAGATGGTTTGTACCGGATGCAGGGAATGTTATTTTCCCTGATGATTCTGGGTGCATTCTTAAAGAAGAAGGGAATTATCACGGATGAGGGAAAAAGGGTCATTGCGGATCTGGTCATCTTTGTGACACTTCCCTGCAGTATCATTGAGTCATTTGAAGTAGAACTGAGCATGGATATCTTAAAGAGCAGCGCACAGGCGCTGCTCGTCTCGTGTATGGTTCAGGTGGCTTGTTATATCTTAAATATGGTACTGTATCCGGGTGTGGGAGAGGAAAAGAAGAAGGTCCTCAAATACGCGACGATGGCGTCCAATGCCGGGATTCTGGGAAATCCGGTGGCGGAGGGCATCTTCGGCTCGATGGGGCTTTTCTACGCCTCTTTTTACCTGATTCCGCAGAGAACTGCGATGTGGTCTCTGGGAATGACGTATTTTACGAAGGCGCCGGATCGGAAGACGCTGATTAAAAAGATATGCACGCATCCGTGTATTGTCTCCGTATTCATCGGCTTTGTGCTGATGCTTTTACAGATGCAGATTCCGGGATTCCTGGGAGATACGGTACATAGCTTAAACAAGGCAAACACGGCAGTCTCCATGATTTTCGTCGGAACCGTTCTGGCGGAGGCAGATATGAAGACGATGATCACGCCACTCAGCTGCTACTATGCCGCCGTGCGCCTGATCCTGATCCCGGCGCTTGTGTGGATCGGCTGCCTCCTGTTCCATATTGACACGCTGGTGATGGGGATTTCTGTGGTGCTGGCAGCGATGCCGGCAGCAAGCACGACGGCGATTCTTGCCGCGAAATATGGCGGGGATGAAGTCTTTGCGACGAAGTGCGTGGTATTTACGACGCTGCTTTCGATGGTGTCGGCACCGGTTTGGTGTATGGTGCTGCAGCGGTAATCCCTTATGAGTTCGTATTTCTATAAAGGGGGTTTCGCTTGCATTGGATGAAAAGATATGTTATATTAGGGATAGAAAAAGGAAAAGCCAGAGGAGCGGCTTACCTGAATAAATTAAATAACTGTTTTATTAACAGCCGTCATTATTGCAGTAATGGCGGCTATTTTCGTTTTCCCTTGAAAATTGTATAACACAATCCAACAAGGGCGCAAATGAATATTCCAATCTGAATCAAATCAGAGTATGTAACATACATTGGCAATGCCCTCCTTTCTTTCGTCTGGAGGGTTAGATTTGTGCCTCGTTCCAGTCTTTGATAAACAAGCTTTGCTGAAATCTAGCAACCCTCCGATAACAGAGGGTAAGCCGCCTGGCTCTCTGGTTTTTCCATGTACGAAGTATATCATAATTTATCAGAACAGACAATGATAAAACGAAACAAATCCCCTCAGATTGCTCTGAGAGGATTTGCAGATTCATGATTTATAATAGCAGTTCATATTGCTTGGTTATAGTCTTACAAACATTCTGTAATTTTACTTTTCATCCACAATCTGGAAAATGTAGAACTTCAGATAATAGGACGTCTCATCCCCCGCCCACAGAATCGGATGGTCGGCTGCCTGGGTGCGGTATTCGATCTGGCGCAGGCGGCGGTGGGCGCTGCGGGCTGCCTCCTGAATCGCCTTTGTGAAGAGCTCCGGCGTCATGAAATGGGAGCAGGAGCAGGTGGCGAAGTAGCCGCCGTCCTTTACCAGACGCAGACCGCGAATATTGATCTCGCGGTAGCCCTTGATGGCATTTTTGACCGAGCTGCGGGATTTTGTGAAGGCAGGCGGGTCGAGGATCACGACGTCAAATTGCTCACCTTTTGCCTCTAATTCCGGAAGCAGGTCAAAGACATCCGCGCACTGAAAGGTGGTAGTGCCGGAAACACCGTTTAACTCTGCATTTTCACGCGCCTGTGCGACGGCAAGTTCGGACGCATCCACGCCGATGACCTCTTTGGCGCCAGAGACGGCTGCATTTAAGGCAAAGGAGCCGGTGTGGGTAAAACAGTCCAGAACGCGTTTGCCCGGGCAGAGACGCTGGATTGCCAGACGGTTGTATTTCTGGTCGAGGAAAAAGCCAGTTTTCTGCCCGTCCTTGACATCTACCAGATAGCGGACACCATTTTCAACGATCTCTACTTTTGTATCAAATGGTTCCCCGATAAAGCCCTTATAGCGCTCCATGTCCTCCTGTAAGCGGACCTTAGCGTCGCTGCGCTCGTAAATACCGCGGATATGAATGCCGTCTTCCTCAAGCACCTTGACGAGTTTTTCCAGAATCAGCGGTTTCAGACGGTCGATACCGAGCGCCAGGGATTCAACGACCAGCACATCGGAAAATTTGTCGATCACGATGCCCGGAAGGAAATCTGCTTCGCCGAAAATCAGGCGGCAGCTGCTGGTATCAACTGTCTGACGGCGGTATTCCCAGGCATTGCGGACGCGCATTTCGATAAAAGCATCGTCGATGACAGTATCCTTTTTGCGGGAAAGCATCCGCACGGTAAGCTTGGAGCGGGTGTTGATAAAACCACATCCGAGCGGATAACCGTCAAAATCTTCGACACGAAGGATATCGCCATTTTCAAATTCGCCCTCAATTCGTTCAATTTCATTATCATAGATCCACATACCGCCGGCTTTCAGGGAACGAGCCTCGCCTTTGCGGATATGGACAACTGCCTGTGTATTCATCATGGATGTAACAGTCCTTTCATATAAAATGTAAAATTCGTTTCATTCATTAAGTATACAAGAGGAGAGAAAGACTGACAAGTGAAAACCGAGAGATGTTTTTAAGCTTCACAGATTTATGATTTTATTTTCACAATTACATCACAAATAACTGATAGACTATCTCATGTAAACAGAGAGAGGGCAGAAAGCCTGAGACAGAATATAAGAGTATGAACAATCCGCTGCGGGAAGGTTCGCAAAATGGACAGTACGCGGCTGTGATTCCTGAGAACAGGAGGTATGAATATATGTATGACGAGAATGAAAGAAATGAGAGACACGATCAGGATGTAGATTATACGGAGGGCGCTTATTCGGACAGCGCTTATGAGGAAAAGAATAACGATACTGCTAAAAAAGAAGAAACTTCCGATTATGGCGGTTATCATGATTCCCGTTACCGGGGCAGTCTCGATGGAGAACCGGAGGCAGCAGCCGGAGCAGACCCGAAAGAGAATGCAGAGAAGCAGCCGGAACGCAGCTATATTCCGGAAGAACGGAGTGGCCGGGGACATGGCTCTAAGAATACTGGTAAGAAAATTGCGGCACTTGTGATGTCGGGCATTTTGTTTGGCTGTGTGGCAGGCGGAACCATGGTCGGCGTGAATGCACTTTCAAATCGGCTTCTTCCGGGTGAGACCGCACAGGAAACGATCGGTCAGGTTTCCCAGGAGACACAGGCAGATGCGGGCACTAAAACGCAGGCCTCCATTGGCAACGATGTTTCTTCGATTGTAGAGAAAGCGATGCCGTCCGTTGTAGCGATCAACAACAAGATGATTTATACACAGAACAACTGGCTGTTTGGTCAGCAGCAGTACGAGGTGCCGAGCAGCGGTTCAGGAATCATTGCCGGACAGAATGACACGGAACTTCTGATTATTACCAATAACCATGTCGTTGAAGATTCCGAGGAACTTTCGGTTACCTTTATTGATAACCAGAGCGTTAAGGCAGCGGTCAAAGGTACTGATTCCGATTCGGATCTGGCAGTCATTGCCGTACAGCTTTCGGATATACCGGAAGAAACGAGAAAACAGATTAAGGCAGCCGATCTGGGCGATTCTGATTCCCTGAAGCTGGGACAGGGTGTTGTGGCAATCGGTAACGCACTGGGACAGGGGCAGTCGGTTACCGTCGGTTATGTCAGCGCTTTAAATAAAAAGCTAACCATCAACGACGTAGAGCGGACACTTCTGCAGGTAGATGCGGCGATCAACCCAGGCAACAGCGGCGGCGCACTTTTAAATATGAACGGTGAAGTTATCGGCATCAATGCGGCGAAGTATTCGGACACCAGTGTTGAGGGCATCGGCTATGCGATCCCGATTTCACAGGCAAAGGATATTATCAGCGACCTGATGACGAAGACGACGAAGGTAGCTGTTGATGAGAATGAGCAGGGCTATCTGGGAATCCAGCCTCAGAATATCGACAGCCAGATGGCGCAGGCGTATGGCATGCCGGAAGGTATCTATGTATACAAGATTGTTGCGGGCGGCGCGGCATCCAGGTCGGATCTGCGGGAGCGCGATATTATCACCAAGTTTGACGGTGAGAAGGTAAAGAATGGTGATGATCTCAAGAAACTGCTGACTTACTATAAGGCAGGTTCCACCGTTACCATGACGGTACAGAGTCTGGAAAATGGCAAATATGTCGAGAGAAACGTACAGATTACACTGGGCTCCAAGAGCGATATGCCGCAGAGTCAGGATAGCCAGAACGAGAGCCGGAGTGAATCACAGGCAAGTCCGCAGAGAAAACTGGGAAGATAGAAAATATCCCATCAGCGAAGTGGACTGGAATGGATATTTGCCCGTAACGGTGAAGATACGGAACTGTTGCGAAGCGGAAATGAATAAAATCAGGAAGATATAGAAAAGAAGGCAGGTGAACCGCCGGTAGATCCTCTTGTAATCAGAGAGGGCGGTGATTCATCTGTCTTTTTGTTTCATAGGAAATTTTTTTATTTTTAAAATGAAATGACGGCTGCTGTTATGATTTACGTTTTTCGCAAGCTATGATAAAATGAAAAGGTGCTTTCAGATTGGAGGAAATATAAAAATATGAGTGATAACCAGAATATAGATACGACAACCAATATAAACGAAACAGATACAAATAAAACCAGTACAGATCATTCGGATGATTACGAGAAAATCTGCTACGTCTGCCGCCGCCCGGAGAGCAAGGCGGGAGAGATGATCACGATGCCGGGCGGGATGAATTTCTGCCATGAGTGTATGCAGAAAGCATTTGACTCGATTTCCAAGTCGGGCATGGACTTTTCCAAGCTTCAAAATATGCCGTTTATGAACATGAATCTCAATGATTTTGCGGGCATGCAGGTGCCGAATACAGAGATTCCAGAGAAAAATAAGATCAAGAAAAAGAGCAAGGCAAAAGACACGGAGAAATTTCTGACGATGAAGGATGTTCCGGCACCGCACCAGATCAAGGCGCAGCTGGATGCATATGTGATCGGGCAGGAGCGGGCGAAAAGGGCAGTTTCAGTGGCAGTCTACAACCATTATAAGCGCGTGATTCTCCGGCAGCAGGACGAGCTCCGGGCAAATGAAAATACGGAAGAAAAGGCGGAAAACGCGGCGGCACAGGGAATGCAGATGCAGGGCGGCGAGCCGGAGATTGAGAAATCCAACATCCTGATGCTGGGACCGACCGGAAGCGGAAAAACGTACCTGGTCAAGACGCTGGCGAAGCTTTTGGATGTGCCGCTGGCGATCGCGGATGCGACGGCGCTCACGGAAGCTGGATATATCGGAGATGATATAGAAAGCGTAGTCTCCAAGCTTCTGGCAGCGGCTGGAAATGATGTGGAGAAAGCTGAGCAAGGCATCATTTTCATCGATGAGATCGATAAAATTGCGAAAAAGAAAAATACGATGAGCCGCGATGTCAGCGGTGAGTCGGTACAGCAGGAGCTTTTAAAACTTCTGGAAGGCAGCCAGGTAGAGGTGCCGGTCGGCTCAAACCAGAAGAATGCACTCACGCCGATGGCGACTGTGGATACGAACAACATCCTGTTTATCTGTGGTGGCGCGTTTCCGGGACTGGATGATATCATCAAGGAGCGCCTGAAAAAGCGTTCCACGATGGGCTTCAACTCCCATTTGAAGGATGAATTTGACAATGATCCGGATATTTTGAGCCAGGTGACAACGGAAGATCTGCGGAATTTTGGCATGATTCCAGAGTTTCTCGGACGTCTGCCGGTGCTTGTGAGCCTGCAGGGGCTGACAAAGGAATTGCTGATGCGGATTCTGAAAGAACCGAAAAATGCGATCCTCAAGCAGTATGAGCGCCTGCTGGCGCTGGATGAGGTCAAACTGGTGTTTGAGGACGATGCACTGGAGTGGATCGCCGAGCGGGCGCTGGAAAAAGATACGGGTGCCCGTGCGCTGCGTGCCATTTTAGAGGATTTTATGATGGATATCATGTATGAGATCCCGAAAGATCCGAATATCGGCTCCGTTGTGATCACGCGCCCGTATCTGGAGAAGAATGGCGGTCCGCGGATAGAGATGCGGGGATAATAGCTTTTCAGGAACATGATCGGTGAACGGTGTCATGTATGTGGTGAAAGTTAGCGATGTAAGGATCCGGAAAAGCAATTTGTGTGTGAAGAGAAAACAGCAGAAGTTAATTAACTTCTCATGGATAAAAAAGAGTTATATAGGTTTAACGTCCCATACCCCCACTCCCGGCTGGGATATTCGATGGAATTTCGGCGGTCAGCCCCGCGGATCAGAAATGCCTTGGCAATCGAGGTGTTGATCCGCGGGGCTGATGGCGTATAGGCAGACCAGGAGAGCAGGATCGCGGCGGCTCCGGCGGTCATGGCGGCGGCAAATGAGGTTCCGGTTACCTCCTGATAATCGGGAAGCGGGAGCCGGACGCCGGGGGCGGCAAGGTCGGGCTTGATAGTTCTGGTGCGGGTAAAACCGCGGCTGGAATGCAGATAGATCCCGCCCGTCTGGTGGCTGTAGGCGGCGGTGGTGATGATGGCTGCTGTATTGCCCGGATCGGTGATGGTTGTGTCCGGATCCGGGCGCAGAAAGAAGGTTTCATCCGAGATAAAGCCGTGCACCGGCAGCCACATATGATATTCACCCTGAATCGAGAGCGTATGGTAGACGCGGATTTTCCAGATTCCGGCGGCGGGGGCATCAAAGCGCATCAGGATCAGTTCGCTTCCGGTCGCCAGCTCGGAGCTGGTATAGTTGAGGTGAATGGTCGTTCCTTCCAGAAGAAAGGGAATCCGGCGTTCTTCGTCGCCGGAGAGCCGGATGCGTCCCGTTTCGTCGCCGGAGGGGGATAAAAATCCGACACTGTAAAGCTCCGATTCACGCGCCCACAGTTCCAGCGTAAATCCCCGTTCGCCGGGACCGACCCGCAGTTCCACATCCTCATAGGAGGTGGAAGCAGGAAATACACTGCGAAAATGGTGCCCGCGCCCGGTTTCATTGCCTCCGGCGGCGACCAGAATCTGCCCGCTGGCGCGCGACAGGCTGTTCAGATATAGACCAAGCGGCGAAGTGCCGCTGTGGCTTCCGGTATTGGTGCCAAGACCCAGCAGGATCACAAGGGGCTTTTTCTCCTGCCTGGCAATATAAAGAAGAAACTTGATTCCGAGCATGATGTCGTCCTCCTGAAAGGCGATGGCATCCTCGCGGATCAGAAAAAAATCGCGAAGATAGGTTCTGGCTGGTTTCAAGCGTACAACGACCAGTTCCGATTCCGGCGCCGCCCCGGAGAAAAAAGTATCCGGATCTTCGGAGCCGGCTGCGACCAGAGCCATCTGCGTGCCGTGGCGGAGAGGATCTGAGGTGGGAACAATGGAATGCGGATTTTCCGAGCGCAGCGCCTCGTTGATTTGGGAACGCTGGTAGACACTTCCGTAGTGCAGCGCATCGATCGGATCCGGCGTGCTAAGTCCCGCGCCCGGAACCGTCTGATCCCAGATGGCGGCGATGCGGGTGCTTCCATCTGGCTCGCGTAACAGGGGATTTGTATAATCGACTCCCGTATCCACAATCCCAATCAGCACCCCGCGTCCCTTGTTTCCAAGGAATGGTTGTTCTGCCGTCCGGGAAATTCCTGCGCTGTCCAGGCTGGATGTATCTAATATGGTATAAAGATTCGGGATCGAGTCATAGCCATACTGCTGGACTGAGAGCGGCAGTGCCTCTGCCAGAGGTCGGTGCCAGATCACATACTCATGATTGATAAAATCATAGCAGCCGGAATCATTATCCAAAATCTGGTTATAAGCAAACGGAAAAAAACGCTCGATAAAATCAGCAGTCTGCTCTTCGGGAAAAGACGAACAATTCATGGCAGTTTTCACGGGAATTTTAAATTTTAAAATAAGATATGCAGTAAAATGCGAATTCTTCCCTATACGCTATCGAAAAAAATTGTTATAATAAATATAGGTTAGATAATGACAATGATATGAGGAGGTCACCCTTATGAAGAAATACCTGTACATGATAGCTGCCCTGTTCGGCATCGATTATTTCTGCAAGGAAAACATAGAAGCCCAGAAACCGGAAGATTTTCCGCGCGACATGGAAAAAAGCCATGGAAAGATCCGTCTGTACCGCAATCACAACGACGGTTTCTGTTTTGGAGTAAAAAAAGAAAAGAAAGAACTGGTTCGCATGGTGCCGGTTGTCTTTACTTCGGCGGCAGCGGGCATTCTGACATGGTTACTGTGCCGGGACGAAGGCAGAAAAGCCGATCGGATCGGTTTTGCCCTCATCACGGCGGGTGGTTTAAGCAACCTGTATGACCGCCTCAAACGCGGTTATGTGGTAGATTATTTCAGCATCCGGTGTAAATACCTGGAAAAGGTCGTCTTTAATCTGGGAGACTTTTTTATCTTCGCAGGAAGCGCCCTGATCGCAGCCTTCGATCTGCTGGGAGCCGTCCGTGATCTTAGTTCTCCGGCAGAGGATCACATAAAAGCGCTCCGACTGCCGTGGCGAAAGACGGATGAGGCGGAATGATATAGTCGATTCCAAAGACATCGTGCATCTGATTGAAAATGTCAAAGGTCTTTGCAGCAGGTGCAAGGCTGGCGAGAGAACCGGTCAGGACGACATTTCGGGTGGTGTCCTGGCTGAGCGCTAGGGACGCCATCACACCCACATTTTCATAAATCATATTGAAAAGAGCGGCAGCCAGATCAGCATCCGAGGCGCCGCTTTTGATTCGCCCAAAATTGGAAGCCGTTAAGTCGGCGGCAAGTCCCGGGACATCTTCCTCCTGCACGTCGGCGATGCGGAGATCCGCCATGGCCTTATTGCCGCGCAGCGCCATCTCTGAGAGGGCAAAAATGTCGGTAATGCCTAAGAAACGCTCCGCCATGCCGGCAAGTGTCCCACCGCCGACACCGCTTCCGCCCAGATGACGGAAGCCGTTTGTCTTTGAAGCGCGGATAAAGGCAGAGCCGGTTCCAAGGCTGACCACCAGCGCTTCGTCAAGCCCGGACAGGTATAGGCCGCCGTGTCCGATGGCATCCAGCTCCAGGGCGTGGATGGTCGGGATGCCGAAGATATTTTCATGGAAATACGTCGAACCGAGCCCGGTCAGGACGATTTTTTCAACATCGCCAAACGAAGCGCCCTGTTGATCCAGGAAACGCCCGAGAACACCGTAAGCCGAGGTGCGCGGGTCATCCGCGTGAACCTGAAGCGTACCGAGCAGAGCGCCATGTTCATCCAGCGCCGCCGCCTTGGTGCTGGAACTGCCGATGTCAATTCCGAGGGATAATTTCATTTGCTTATCTCCTTTATGATATAAAAATAGGATATGGCTGTCAGGGCAGTCGTTCCGTATCTTTTATGACTGTAAGAATTGGATTGTTTTTATAAACATTATAGGGTAAAGTAAAATAAAGTGCAATGGAAGAATGTGGTCCGAATGTTCTTGAAATGATATTTCAAATGGATAACATAAAGATTTATATGTCACGCCCAAGCTTTGTTGAGATTCCGGCAGAGACTGAAATATGCTTTAATGATAAGGAAATAGTGACCGAAAATACGGGATATCAGGCATGGTGGAGCAGAGAGTATGAAAGGAGAGCGCAGAATGATTTATAAAAATATTCACTTCCAGGCAGCTCCTTTTTCTTATGAATTATCTTTTGAAGACAGGATCACGCTTGTAGGCGGAGACAGTGGGACAGGTAGAACCGTTCTGTATGAGATGCTTGAGGATTTGAAGCTGACGGATGCGTATCACGCTATCAAATTGTTTAACTATAAATCGGAAAATCTGTTAGAAAATTTAAAAAAATGCAGAAATAATTATATTGTAATTGATAATGCAGATATCCGGATGAATGATGATATTCGTCGATTTATTAATTTTGAATTTTCAAACCAGTATATGCTTTTCCTGAGAAACTGTGATGGTTTGAATGTTTCGGATAAAAGTTTTAAAGTATTGAAATTAGTGGACAATAAGATTACGCTGGAAGAGGAAGTATAATTATGAAGTGTTTATGGACGGAAGATACCGATGCGGGATTCCATTTCTGGCAGATGGTAAATCGGATTTTCTTTGATAGTGAGCTGATTGTTGAAAGTAAGGAGAGTAATCAAGGAATATTGGACGCGATTTCTGGCTTGGAACCTGATACAGGAGATACATATTATATTGCATTTGATTATGTGGTAGATAATCAGGACATTCGGAATAAATACCGCATTTTGAAAATGTTTGCAGATCAGTCGAGCGGTCATATTCAGCTTTTGGATATGATTTGCTTTGAATATCTGATTTTAGCATTTGACAAATTAATTGCTTGGACAGGGACGGGAAAGAAAGATAAAATTAAAATACGAGAAGAAATTCTCGCAGCAATGGAAAATTATAAAATAAATATGGCAGAAATTAAGGACGAAAAGACTTTGCAGTATTTAGCTGGTTTTAAACGCTTTTCGACAGAGCGAGTCATGAAATCACTGGCGGGTGAATTGACCGAAAACGAGAAGTGGTCTATCAAAGGAGAATTGATGGGGGAATGCTGGTATAAGGATTGCTGTGTTTCGGAGCATAAGACTCATCTTCGGTGTGGAGAACCAGAGGTTGAAGATGGTAAGCAGAAAATGATGGAATTAATTCTGTCAGGATCGGTACAGAAAGTTTTGAAAAAATGTGTTTGCTGATATAGTTGGATATTTCTTTGCGAAAAGATATTTTGGATTTATTTAGGAGAAAACAAATGATAGATAAAAATGATGAAATACAACAAAAAAATATTGACTTATTAATAGAAGGATATTGGCATGAGGAATTACCTCCAGTTATAGATATGTCAACTATGAAAGAGGTGATAAAGCAGATTATAGAAAATATAGATGATGACAAATATGATGATTTTTGTAAGACCGATGGAATAATTATAGAATATAAAAATACAGAATCACCTAAGTATATATTTAATGATGGAATAGAACCTATAACTTTTTTTGAATTTAAGAAGAATGGCGCATTAAGAGAGATGCAACTTCCTAATTTGAAGTATTATTGTACTTTTGTTTATAATACGATTGCGGTCTATGATAAATTGTTTAATAAATTATATAATGAAGCGGAATTTGATAAATATGTTTGCAATTCGAACTCATATATATTATTTGATGAATTATTTTATATTGATAAAATGTATGATGGAAGAGAAGAGATTATTGAGAATGGAATATTTGCTGTAAAAAACAATAAAACTACGGGACAACTTGCTTATGAAGAAAACAATGCAAGATACTTAAAGGAACAAAGTGCCAAACTATATTCAGTAAAAGTAGATATAGAGTCATTTTATCCGAATGTATATACACATTATTTAAGTAAGATTAAAGATGCTGAACCATATAAGAGCCATGTATTTTGTGATGCTTATTTTGATTTCTTAGATTATTATAATATGAAAATAAATAATAATCAAACCAAGGGAATTGTGACGGGGGTATTTTCTTCGACAGTATCTGCAGAATTACTTATGTTGTGTGTTGATTATGAAATTAATAATGTTATAGGAGAAAATATATCCTATATTAGGTATGTTGACGATTTGACTTTTTTCTCAGATTCTTTGGAGGAAATATATTCTAAGTTACCATTGGTGCAAAGGGTTTTGAATAAATATAGACTTAGAATAAATAATAATAAAACGGAAACTCAAAAGGGTATATATAATACATCATATGTTGATGTGTATGAGTTGAAGAAAAAATTTGATTTTTTTGGCTTTGACTCTAGTGGAGAAATAAAATATGATAAAGATATTTTTTACAATATAAAAGGATGTATAGCTAAGGAATATGATAATGAGCGAAAATCTGAAATAAAAGCTTTTTTATCGTTGCTTAGAAGGGCCATTAATTTAAAGCGGCTTGATTTTGATATGGATGAAAAAATTGATTTCAAAAAGTATACTGTAGCGTATATGCTGCAGTTGGCTTGTCTGGAACCCATATTTGCATCGCGTTGCTATAAAGTTATTATTGAAATACTGAATTTGATTGATGATGATAATAAAAAAGATGAAATAATGTGTTTGCTGAAATCAAAAAATGATTTTATAAATAAAACGTATCAGGATTCTGTTTTGCAGATATGGCATTACTATGTTTTGGGAAAATATGATGTTAATATAAACACTAAAGAATTAATAGAAAGCTTTGAAAATGATGAAATAAATCCAATTATATTAGCGGAAATGGTTAGAGAAGGAAATAACACAAATAAAGAATTGTTTAATTATATAAAAAAGAAGTATTCTGCGGTGGAAAACAGAGAAGGAGAGAAATCGTTTTGGATGAGAAGTATTATGTTTTCTAAATGGTGGTTTCCATTACTTGTTATATATTTAAAAGACGGAAAAGACTATTCCCAATTTTACAATAGCCAACATTTTCATCAAATTTATAAGGAAATGAAAAAGAATAATTAGAGATATTTGGTGATGGATTTATAATAAGAGGGATATTTTATGAATGCTGATTATTTCTTGAAGATTAAATGTGAAGAAAATCAAGTGGAAGGTGTATTGAAAACCGAAGAATTATATAAAAATATAAGTGATTTTTATTTGGAACAGTTCTTTGCAGTTATGCATCAAAAAATTAATGACCTACTCGGTTTTATGCAATCAAAAAAGAATATCAACGGACATTATAATGCTGATGAAAGCAGAGAATTGATGAAAATGATTGAGTTGTATGAAGAAATGAAATGTGGACTGAAATCTACACCGTTGGAGTTTAAATTAGAGGAGAAGTATGTTAATATACTGAAATTTTGTGATGGTTTTTTACAGGAAAGTGGGGGGTAAAATACCAGACGATTTGCCAGAGTTTAAATTGATAAAATATGATCCTATATTTTTTGTGTCTGAAATGATTACTGTTTCTTCGAAAATTAAGGATTATAATTTTTTTCTGAAAATAATAGGAGAAGGTTCCTATGCGAAGGTTTTTAAATATAAAGATGATTTCTATGATAAGTATTTTGTGCTGAAAAGGGCAAAAAATGATCTTGATAAAAAAATTGGAAAGATTTAAAAGGAAATTTGAGGTGATGAAGGAACTGAAATCACCGTATGTATTAGAAGTTTATAGATATGATGAAGAGAAAAATGAATATTATATGGAATATGCAGATGAGACATTGAAAAAGTTTATAGAAAAAATAATAGTATTTTAACTATAAAGAAACGCAGAGAAATCGCAAGGCAGGTTTTTAGAGGTTTTTCTTATATTCATTCAAAGGGTTATTTACATAGAGATGTTAGTTTTACCAATATACTATTACAGTATTATGAGGATGATTTAATTGTAGTGAAAGTTTCTGATTTTGGATTAGTTAAAATCAAACAAAGTGAATTGACAAGTTTTGGTAGTGAAATAAAAGGATCATTAAATGATAGTAATCTTCAGGCGATAGGATTTGAAAATTATAATATGGAATATGAAACGTTTGCACTCACAAGACTTATCTACTATATAATGACAGGTAAATATAATTTAGAAAAAATCACAAATCAGAATGTACAGAATTTTGTGTTAAAAGGGATATCGCCTAATTTAGATGAAAGGTATCATGATGTTGCAGAGATGGAACAAGCATTTGATGATGCTTTCCCTCTTTCGGGGTATTAGGTTAATATTGGATTTTAAGATAGGTATATGTTGGTCAAAAAAAATACGGAAATAGAAAATGTATTTCTGCTTTTTGAGCTAAAAAGTAGAGAAACATAGAGGATGGTTTCTAAAATTATGTGGGAGAGGAAGAAGATTAGAATGGCTAAAAGCTGATAGAAGGATGAAGGCGATTAAGTATCAACTATGGTGTGGAAATATAAAAAAGAGGCTGTCGTTAAGCGAAAAACGGCTTTCCTGTTTATTTAGCAAGGAAGCCGTTTTTCGCTTAACGACAGCTTTTTTATTTCATAGAAAGTATGTCCAATGAGGCAGAAATGTTTTACAGGAAATTAAACATGATTTAGGGCAATCCCGATTAGGCGATTGGTCTGGTCAGCCATGAACAATGGAATATTTAACATATCCCCATCCAGTTTCAAGTTATCAAGAGAAAAACGCACCCGCAGTTTGACTTTATCCGGGAACAATTCTTTAAATTTTTTAATACTTTTACTGGTTGTATTGGTTTCAGCTTTTACTTCGATCGGGAAAATATCATTTTCCCGCTGAATAAGAAAATCTACCTCATAGGGAGGATTGGTTTGTGTCCAGTAACGGGGAACAACTTCAAATTGTGTAATTAAAGTCTGGAGCACAAAGTTTTCGGTTAATGCCCCTTTAAATTCAGTAAATAGGCGGTTTCCTTCGGCAAAGGCGCGGGGAGATAATTGGGATAGACGCCGAAGAAGACCTACATCTACAAGATAAATTTTAAAAGCGGATATATCATCATAGGCGGACATTGGAAGACCGGGAGCTGTGCTGCGGTAAATTTTATGCACAAGACGGGCATCTACCAGCCATTGTAAGGCATCTTCGTATTCGCGGGCACGGGCGCCCTCTTTAATCACTTTATAAATAAATTTTTTGTTTTCCTTTGCAAGCTGGGACGGGATAGATTTCCATACCATAGAAATTTTCGGAAACTCTCGGACGTCCGGATGTTTGGCAAAATCGCGTTCATAAGCGTCAACGATGGCAGAAAGAGAGTCCTGCATGGCGTTGACATCCCGAGCTTCTGTCCACATCAGGACAGATTCAGGCATACCGCCGGTAATATAGTACATTTTCAGCTTTTCATAAAGTGGGTTAAAAAAAGCATCGGGGATTGGTTCCAGCGTATCTATCTGTTCCAGATAGGCGGCTAGATTATCATCTCCATTTGCAAGTAGAAATTCAGTAAAAGTCATCGGGTCAATCTGCAGGAAATTAACTTTTCCAACTGGAAAAGAAGACGGCTTTGCAAGCGCGATACCGAGCAGAGAACCGGCGCAGGCAATGTGATATTGCGGTGCATTTTCACAAAAGTATTTCATAGAATTGATTACATTCGGGCAGTCCTGAACTTCGTCGAAAATAATCAGGGTTTTTTCAGGTAAAATTTTCTGGCCGCTTGCCAGCATCAGATTTTGCAGGAGGCGGTTCACATCTTTCGTAGTTTCAAAAAATTGTTTATATTCTTCATTTTCATCGAAGTTAAAGTAGGCGGTGTTTTCATAAAAGCGTCGTCCAAATTCTTTTAAGATCCATGTTTTTCCGACCTGACGGACGCCTTTTAAAATCAGAGGCTTGCGGTAAGGGGAGTTTTTCCAGTTTAATAATTGATTCAGTATCAAACGTTCCATATTAGTTATACTCCTTTATAGAAAGACGGTGATTGATTCTACAAGCTTATTATATGCTTTAGATGAGAAAATAACAAGAAGGATCACATAAATACACATAAAAACGTGATTTTTATCACACTTTTATATATATTTATGTGACTGCAACGGCTTGCGTGAATGAGAGATTTTGACTGTGTCATATTCTGGTTTAAGAAGAAGGGAGACGGTTTCTGGGCACGTATGCGAGAACGGTAACTGGAGATGGCAGAAGTATGGAAATGCAGGTCTGTCTTTATTGACAGAACCTATGAAATACGGTAGAATCAACCTTAAAAAAGAGTAATCCCCTACATGGGGAGATAGGAGTTGAGTTTTTTGAGTTCTGGTGATGGGATACAGCTATTGATTTTGATACTTCTGCTTTTGATGTCGGCTTTCTTTTCTTCGACGGAGACGGCGCTGACGACGGTCAACAAGATCCGGGTGCGGACGCTGGCGGAGAATGGCGATAAGCAGGCAGAGTATGTATTGAAGATCATAGAGGATCCGAGCAAAATGCTGAGTGCGATTCTGATCGGCAACAATGTGGTAAACCTGTATGCGTCTTCTCTTGCGACGGTTCTTGCCACCCACATCTGGGGCAACAAGATCGTAGGGATTGCGACGGGCATTCTGACGCTTTTAATCCTGATTTTCGGCGAGATCACGCCGAAGACGGTTGCGACGATACAGGCTGAGCGGATTGCATTTCGGTTCGCTAAAATCATTTATTATATCATGACGGTGCTGACACCGGTCATTTTTGTGGTCAACCAGCTCTCGTTTTTAGTGTTGAAGCTGCTTCGCGTGGATGTGAAGGCAAAGGGCGAGTCCATCACGGAGGATGAGCTGCGGACGATCGTGGAGGTCAGCCACGAAGAGGGCGTCATCGAGTCCGAAGAGAAGAAGATGATCAACAATGTGTTTGATTTTGGGGACGCCGTGGCGCGCGATGTCATGCTTCCGAAGGTCAACATGACGTTTGTGGACGTGGATGCGACGTATGACGAGCTGATGGAGGTATTCCGCAGTGAGAAATACACGCGTTACCCGGTCTATGAGGAGACGACGGACAATGTCATCGGTGTTCTGAACATCAAGGATATTTTCTTAAAAGGCGGGGAAGAGGGCTTTTCTGTCCGAAAATATCTGCGGAAACCTCTCTATACATATGAGTTTAAGAAGGTTGCTGAGCTGATGCGCGAGATGCGGAAAGCAGCGATCAGCATCGTGATCGTGCTCGACGAGTACGGTTCGACGGTCGGTCTTATCACGCTGGAAGATATGCTGGAGGAGATTGTCGGAGATATCCGGGACGAGTACGATGGAGACGAGGAAAAATCCATTCAGCGCATCGCCCCGCGGGAATACATGGTAGATGGTTCGGTCAAACTCGACGATCTGGATGAACGCTTGAATTTGGAGTTCCAGTCAGACGAATATGATTCCATCGGCGGACTGGTGATCGGACTTTTGAACCATCTTCCACAGGAAAAAGAAGAGGTTGTGGTGGAAAACGTCCGCCTCGTCGTTGAATGTGTGGATAAGAACCGGATCGATAAGATTCATCTGTACCTGTTAAGCCCGTCGGAGGCGGCGTTAGCTAAACATACCGCCGATGGTGCCGCTTCCGGCGCAGAGGGCGAAGGAAAGCAGCAGGGATGAGGCAGTCTCCTTGAGGGACTGTCGGATCGCAAAAGACAGGGCTAGAAAAATAAGAAAATAAAGGGCGCCGGCGCAGAATCCCCAGAGGAACCGGCGCCTTTTTGCTTTCTTCCCGGCGACGAGTCCTGCCAGAAAGCAGGCGAGAATGTAGATGCCGCGCACTCCTAGCGTGATTTCCTTTTCACCCCACTGAAAACGGTACATCCCAAACGCGAGCAGAAGCAGAAAGACAGCAGTTGCCGCGTAGGAGAAGAGGGAAGAACGGAGCAGAATCTGGATAGCTGATTTTTCCATGATAAAATACCTGTGTGCATTTTTTTCTATTCATATGAGCAAAGAAGGACAAATATGCCTGCAGAATGAAACACTGTTACAAACAAGCGTTACTGTTCACGCATACGTGCCCAGTAACGGAATTTGCCGTGGCTTCGCATCTCAATACGGCAAATTCCTGCTGCCACCGCGTTTTCTTACGGCACTTTCGGTTCCAAAAGTGCCTACCCGTGAACAGTTCCAAAAAAGCCGGAATCTGTGAGAAACACGGTAAATTGAAATGCTTGCACAAGTGGGCAACATATGATATAATCTGTAGGACTTTATATACTAAAAAAATGAAGGAGGACATAGAGATGAAACACGTAAAGACACTGAGCGCAAGCACACTGAAGAACAGCATGAAGAAAGGCGGCTGCGGCGAGTGCCAGACATCCTGCCAGTCTGCATGTAAGACATCCTGTACTGTAGGTAACCAGAGCTGCGAGAACCAGAACCGCTAATTGGCAGTACAAAACAAATGAGGCGTTTTCTGATAAATCAGAGCTTTTCATGAGTGGGAGAGCTGGAGTCTGAGAAAACGCAGAGTTGACACAGGGAGGCAGACAAGACGGAGCGCGGTCCGAGGAGAGGACTGCATATGTTCCGGGTTGTCTGCCTGCCTATGTCTTATAGAAGGAGAAAGACAGTGATTCATCAGTATATAAATAATGGATATTATATCGTACTGGATGTCAACAGTGGCTCCGTCCATTCGGTCGATCCGCTTCTGTACGATGTGATTTCCTTTTTATCGGAGCGGATTCCGGATAGCGAGAAGCCGTTTCAGATTGCCCAGTCCCTGAAAGACGAGACGGCGGCAGCATTAAAAGAGAAATACAGCCAGGAAGAGATCAGAGAGGCGTTTGAGGACATTCAGGAGCTCATCGATCAGGAAGAACTCTTTACCGCTGACATTTACAAAAACTTCGTTATGGATTTCAAGAAGCGCCAGACGGTTGTCAAGGCACTCTGCCTGCATATCGCGCATGACTGCAACCTTGCCTGTCAGTACTGCTTTGCAGAAGAGGGCGAGTATCATGGACGCAGAGCGCTGATGACCTTTGAGGTCGGCAAGAAAGCGCTGGATTTCCTGATTGCCAATTCTGGAAACCGCCGGAACCTGGAAGTCGATTTCTTCGGCGGCGAGCCGCTGATGAACTGGCAGGTGGTTAAACAGTTAGTCGAGTACGGACGTTCCCAGGAAGAGGCGCACAACAAGAAATTCCGTTTCACACTGACCACCAACGGCGTTCTGTTAAACGATGAAATTATGGAATTCTGCAACCGCGAGATGGCAAACGTCGTGCTCAGTCTGGATGGACGAAAAGAGGTCAACGACAAGATGCGCCCATTCCGCAACGGAACCGGAAGCTACGACCTGATCGTGCCGAAGTTCCAGAAATTTGCAGAAAAGCGCGGAGACCGCGATTATTTCGTGCGTGGTACCTTCACACACAACAACCTGGATTTTGGCAAAGATGTCCTGCATTTTGCCGATCTTGGATTCAAGAAAATGTCGGTTGAGCCGGTCGTAGCACCGGATGAAGAGCCCTACGCGATCAAAGAAGCGGATCTTCCGCAGATTCTCGAGGAATATGACCGTCTGGCAGCAGAGTATGTCAAGAGACACAAAGAGGGACGCGGCTTCACGTTCTTCCACTTTATGCTCGATCTGACACAGGGACCGTGCGTGGCAAAACGTCTGTCCGGATGCGGTTCAGGAACTGAGTATCTGGCAGTTACCCCGTGGGGCGACCTCTATCCGTGCCATCAGTTTGTAGGAAACGAAGATTTCCTGCTCGGCAACGTGGATACGGGCGTGACCAACACGGCAGTCCGCGACGAGTTCAAGCTCTGCAATGTCTATGCGAAAGATAAATGTCGGGATTGCTTTGCCAGATTTTACTGCAGTGGCGGCTGTGCGGCCAATTCCTACAACTTCCACGGTTCCATCACGGATGCGTATGATATCGGGTGCGAGATGCAGAAAAAACGTATCGAGTGCGCGATCATGATAAAAGCTGCTCTTGCAGACGGCTCTGACGAGTAGAGAACAAGGAGAGAGAGGAATGAAGAACAAAAAAGGAAAAAGCTTCCTGGGGATGCTGCTCCTTCTGATTGCCATCGGCGTATTCGGCTATTTCGGCTATTCGACGATGAATCAGATCAAGCTGGGTCTTGACCTGGCTGGCGGTGTCAGCATTACCTATCAGGCGAAAGAAGAAAATCCGTCTTCCGAGGATATGGCGGATACGATCTACAAGCTCCAGCAGCGTGTACAGAATTACAGTACCGAGGCGGAGGTTTACCAGGAGGGTAATAACCGTATCAACGTAGATATTCCGGGTGTATCGGATGCCAACGCGATTCTGGAAGAGTTAGGAAAACCGGGTTCCCTGATTTTCGTGGACTCTGAAGGAAATCAGATCCTTGATGGTAAACAGGTTGCCAGCGCGAAAGCCGGCATGACCGAGGATAAGGCGACCGGTTCCAAGGCGTATGTCGTTTCTCTGACCTTTACCGAGGAAGGTAAACAGGCATTTGCTGAGGCGACCACGAATGGCGTCGGAAAACCAATTTATATCATTTATGATAACCAGATTATTTCTGCTCCGACCGTCCGTGAGGCGATCACAGGCGGACAGTGCCAGATCGACGGCATGGCGGATTATGAAGAGGCAAATAATCTTGCGTCCACGATCCGTATCGGTTCCCTGTCCCTGGAGCTGGAAGAGCTGCGTTCCAACGTAGTTGGCGCGAAGCTGGGCCAGGAGGCGATCTCCACCAGCTTAAAGGCAGGTCTGATCGGATTTGCCATTGTCATTGTATTTATGATTGCCGTATATCTGCTTCCGGGTCTGGCTGCATCTCTGGCTCTGTGCCTGTATGTCGGTCTGATCCTGATCCTGCTGGTAGCATTTGAGGTGACCCTGACGCTTCCGGGCGTGGCTGGTATCATCCTGTCGATCGGTATGGCGGTGGATGCGAACGTCATCATTTTCACCCGTATTAAAGAGGAGATTGGTCTGGGAACATCCGTCAAGAATGCGATCAAGGCAGGTTTCGCCAAGGCACTTTCCGCGATCATCGACGGAAACGTAACCACCCTGATTGCGGCAGCGGTTCTGTTCTGGAGAGGTTCCGGTACCGTCAAGGGCTTTGCGGCGACGCTGGCAATCGGTATCGTGCTTTCTATGTTCACGGCGCTGTTTGTAACCAAATTTGCCCTGAACTGCTTCTATGAGATGGGCTTTGAGGATGCGAAGTTCTACGGATGCCGCAAGGATATGAAGACGCGTCCGTTCCTGAAATTCCGCAAGCTTTACTTTGCTCTGTCGCTCGTGATCATTCTGGCAGGCGTCGGCAGCATGGTTCACAATCAGTCTTCGATGGGTGTGCCGCTCAACTACAGCATGGAGTTCAGAGGCGGTACTTCTACAAACGTTACCTTTAACGAGGATATGTCTCTGGAAGATATTTCCTCCCAGGTGGTTCCGGTGGTAGAAAAGATTACCGGCGAAGCTGGCACACAGACCCAGAAGGTAGCCGGAAGCAACGAGGTTATCATCAAGACACGTACCCTGAACATGGACGAGCGCGAAGAGTTAAACCAGGCGCTGGCGGATCAGTTTGGTGTGGATAAAGAGAAGATCACAGCCGACAGTATCTCCGGTGCGGTCAGCCAGGAGATGAAGCGCGATGCGATTGTGGCGGTTACGATTGCGACGATCTGCATGTTGATTTACATCTGGTTCCGTTTCAGCAACATCACGTTCGCGGCGGGCGCGGTTCTTGCCCTGATGCACGATGTGCTGGTTGTCCTGACCTGCTATGCGATGCTGCGCTGGTCGGTTGGTTCGACGTTCATCGCCTGCATGCTGACGATTGTCGGTTACTCAATCAACGCGACGATCGTTATCTTCGACCGTATCCGTGAGAATATGAAGCTTCTGGGCAATAAAGAGTCCGCTGAGACGATCGTCAACACCAGTATCAGCCAGACCCTGACGCGAAGCATCAACACGACGCTGACGACCTTCGTCATGGTCCTGATTCTTTATATCCTGGGTGTATCTTCCATCCGTGAGTTTGCTCTTCCGCTGATGGTAGGTCTGATCTGCGGTACGTATTCGTCCGTATGCCTGTCCGGCTCTGTCTGGTATGTGCTGAATAAAAAGCGCATGGAGAAGAATGCCAAACCGGCTGGCAAGAAGGCAAAGGCAGAGAAGTAAAAAGTATAGGAAAAAAGATGGAATACAAGATTTTATACAAAGATGGCCGCGCAAAACGCGCGGAAATGAAAACGGTCCACGGAACCATCCAGACGCCTGTTTTCATGAATGTCGGCACGGTGGCGGCGATCAAGGGCGCGGTTTCGACCGATGATCTCCGCACGATCGGCACGCAGGTGGAACTTTCCAATACCTATCACCTCCATGTCCGTACCGGCGACAAGCTGATCCGACAGTTTGGCGGTCTGCACAAATTTATGAACTGGGATCGCCCGATCCTCACGGATTCCGGCGGATTTCAGGTGTTTTCCCTGGCGGGACTGCGGAAGATTAAAGAAGAGGGCGTTTATTTTAACTCCCACATCGATGGTCACAAGATTTTCATGGGACCGGAGGAAAGTATGCAGATTCAGTCCAACTTAGGTTCGACGATCGCGATGGCATTTGATGAGTGCCCGCCGAGTCTTGCCGATCGGGACTATGTACAGAAATCAGTGGAGCGCACGACGCGCTGGCTGGCGCGCTGCAAGGATGAGATGGCACGCCTCAATGCACTGCCGGATACGGTCAACCGGGAACAGCTCCTGTTTGGTATCAATCAGGGCGCGGTTTATGAGGATATCCGTATCGAACACGCGAAGGAAATCAGCAAAATGAACCTCGACGGCTATGCGGTTGGCGGTCTGGCAGTTGGCGAGAGCCATGAGGAAATGTACCGGATTCTGGATGCAGTCGTTCCGCACCTGCCGGAGGACAAGCCGACTTATCTTATGGGCGTTGGCACACCGGCAAACATCCTGGAAGCGGTAGACCGGGGCGTTGATTTCTTTGACTGTGTGTACCCGTCCCGGAATGGACGCCACAGCCATGTATACACGAACCATGGCAAATTAAATCTCCTGAACAGCAAATATGAGCTGGATCCGCGCCCGATCGAGGAAGGCTGCGGCTGTCCGGCATGCCGTTCTTACTCCCGCGCATATATCCGCCACCTGTTTAAGGCGAAGGAAATGCTGGGGATGAGATTATGCGTCTTGCATAATTTGTATTTTTATAATAAAATGATGGAAGAGATTCGCGACGCGATCGAACATCACTGTTATGCTGAGTATAAAGCAAAGAAACTTGCAGGCATGATGGGTGAATCGAACTAAAGGAGGAAATATACCACATGAGCAGCACAAGCGGAATGATCGTTTACCTTGTATTTATCATTGCCATCTTCTATTTTATGGCAATCCGTCCACAGTCCAAGGAAAAGAAAAAACAGGCAGAACTGATGGCAACCGTAGCAGTAGGCGACAGCGTTCTGACATCCAGCGGCTTCTACGGCGTGATTATCGATATGACCGATGATACTGTAATCGTAGAGTTCGGAAGCAACAAGAACTGCCGCATCCCGATGCGTAAGGATGCAATCGTTCAGGTTGAGAAACCGGAAGTCTAAGAAGAACGGTAAGAAAGTGAGAGGATCGCAGCTCCCGATGGGGGCGGCGGTCCTTTTTTTGTGTAACAGGAAATTCCTTGGAATTCCCTATTACACAAAAAGGCACTAACGTGCCAATGATGCGCACTCGCGCGAAGCAGAAACATGTCGCAAGCGACCGCGCTCGGCGCGAGAATGTGCCAAGGCACATTCTTTTTTATTTTACAGATAACCCCAGGTTATAGAATAAATTCCAAATTACTATATGGGGAATACCGGTTTTCCTTCGTCAGAAGATTGCAAAATAGGACGGAATCCGATATGATAAAAAGTAACCGTTTGAAACAAGGGAGGTATTTTATTATGAATTGCAATATTACTGTGATTCCGGGCGACGGAATCGGACCGGAGATTGTGAGAGAGGCATGCGGCGTGCTGGACAAGGTGGGCGCCGTCTACGGTCATACATTTAATTATACAAAAATCCTGATGGGCGGCTGTTCCATCGACGAGTACGGCGTACCGCTGACCGATGAGGCACTGGAGACCGCGAAAAAGAGTGATTCCGTCCTGCTCGGTGCAGTCGGCGGCAACGTGGGAAATTCCCGCTGGTACGATGTAGCTCCGAACCTGCGTCCGGAGGCCGGTCTTCTTGCCATCCGTAAAGGTCTGGGACTGTTCGCGAATATCCGCCCGGCATACCTCTACAAAGAGCTGGCAGATGCCTGCCCGTTAAAGAAAGAGATCATCGGCGACGGCTTCGATATGGTTATCATGCGTGAGCTGACCGGCGGTCTGTACTTCGGTGACCGTTACACGAAGGAGATTGATGGCGTGACGACCGCGGTAGATACCCTGACCTACAATGAAAATGAGATCCGCCGGATCGCAATCAAGGCATTCGATATCGCGATGAAGCGCCGCAAGAGCGTTATTAGCGTCGATAAGGCAAACGTACTGGATTCCTCCCGCCTGTGGAGAAAGGTAGTCGAGGAAGTTGCTAAAGATTATCCGGAAGTTACCCTGACCCATATGCTGGTTGATAACTGCGCGATGCAGCTTGTCATGAATCCGGGACAGTTCGACGTGATCCTGACTGAGAACATGTTTGGCGATATCCTTTCTGACGAGGCAAGCATGATTACCGGCTCCATCGGTATGCTGTCTTCGGCCAGCTTAAACGAGGGCAAATTTGGTCTCTACGAGCCGAGCCACGGTTCCGCACCGGACATCGCGGGCAAGGACATCGCAAACCCGATCGCAACTATTCTTTCCGCAGCGATGATGCTCCGCTATTCCTTCGATCTGGATAAGGAAGCAAAAGCCATCGAGGATGCCGTACAGCAGGTACTGACCGAGGGCTACCGTACCGTGGATATCATGGCGGATGGCTGCAAGCAGGTTGGAACCGTTGAGATGGGCAGGCTGATCTGTGAGAGAATTAAATAGAAAGATTGCAAAAATTTCATAAATGCGATAAAATCAAAGATAAACGTAAAAACCGCCCCTGTCACCAGGGGCGGAGGTCGTCGAAAGAGATAGAAGGAGACGAAAAGATGAAAAGTGATGCAGTAAGAAAAGGGATGCAGCAGGCACCTCACCGTTCTTTGTTTAATGCACTCGGTATGACGGAAGAGGAGATGAACAAACCTCTCGTCGGTATCGTAAGTTCTTATAATGAGATTGTTCCGGGACACATGAACCTGGACAAGATTGTAAATGCCGTGAAGCTGGGTGTAGCGATGGCTGGCGGCACACCGGTTGTATTTCCGGCGATCGCAGTCTGTGATGGTATCGCTATGGGACATGTCGGCATGAAATATTCTCTGGTTACCCGTGATCTGATCGCAGATTCCACCGAATGTATGGCGCTGGCACATCAGTTCGATGCGCTGGTTATGGTTCCAAACTGTGATAAAAACGTACCGGGACTTCTGATGGCAGCAGCCCGCGTCAATGTACCGACTGTATTTGTCAGCGGCGGTCCGATGTTAGCCGGTCATGTAAAGGGACAGAAGAGAAGTCTTTCCAGCATGTTCGAGGCAGTTGGTTCCTACGCAGCAGGCACCATGACGGAAGAAGATGTGAAAGAATTCGAATGTAAGGTCTGCCCGACCTGCGGTTCCTGTTCCGGTATGTACACCGCCAACAGCATGAACTGCTTAACAGAGGTACTCGGCATGGGCCTTCAGGGCAACGGTACGATCCCGGCAGTTTACTCCGAGCGAATCAAACTGGCAAAACACGCTGGTATGAAGGTTATGGAGATGTATGAGAAAAACATCCGTCCGAGAGATATTATGACAGAAAAGGCATTTTTAAATGCACTGACCGTGGATATGGCACTCGGATGTTCTACCAACAGTATGCTGCATCTTCCGGCGATTGCACATGAGGCAGGCGTAGACCTGAACATGGAGCTGGTCAATGAGATGAGCAAGCGCACCCCGAACCTGTGCCATCTGGCACCGGCAGGTCCGACCTATATGGAGGATCTGAACGAGGCAGGCGGCGTGTATGCGGTTATGAATGAGCTGTCCAAGAAGAACCTTCTGAATCTGGACTGCATGACCGTAACCGGCAAGACCGTTGGCGAGAATATCAAGGGCTGTGTCAACAAGAATCCGGAGGTTATCCGACCGATCGACAATCCGTACAGCCAGACTGGCGGTATTGCGATCCTGAAAGGAAACCTGGCACCGGATACAGGCGTTGTAAAACGTTCTGCCGTTGCACCGGAGATGCTGGTACATCAGGGACCAGCGCGTGTATTTGACTGTGAGGAAGACGCGATTGCAGCGATCAAGGGCGGCAAGATCGTGGCTGGCGATGTTGTTGTCATCCGTTACGAGGGACCGAAGGGCGGTCCGGGCATGCGTGAGATGCTGAACCCGACTTCTGCCATCGCAGGTATGGGACTTGGTTCCAGCGTAGCTCTGATCACAGACGGACGTTTCTCCGGCGCATCCAGAGGTGCATCCATCGGACACGTTTCTCCGGAGGCGGCAGTCGGCGGACCGATCGCGCTGGTTGAGGAAGGCGATATTATTTCCATCGATATCAACAATAACTCCCTGAACGTACTCGTATCCGACGAGGAGCTGGCAGAGAGAAGAAAGAAATGGCAGCCGAGAGAACCGAAGGTTACGACCGGATACCTGGCACGTTACGCAGCGCTTGTAACGAGCGGAAACCGGGGCGCAATCCTGGAGGTTCCGAAGACACAGAAGTAATCATTGCGGGCTTCAGACAGGTGCTTTTGAGACGGAAAGTACTGCTTGATGCCAAAAGGCAGTGGATGGGACGATTTATCAGGCTGCCCCTACGGAGAGCTTGACAGCGCGACAGACGCTTTCGGAAGCTTTGCGGGGATATGTACTCTCGGAGTTTTTCAGCCCCGCTTTTGCGGTTGATGAAAGCCCGGGAGTATATGCATTTAAAATGGTTTAAGGAAGGAAAGCAGGTTAGACAGATGAAGACATTGACAGGAGCAGAGATTGTCATTGAATGCTTGAAAGAGCAGGGGGTAGACACGGTGTTCGGTTATCCGGGCGGCGCGATCCTCAACATTTATGATGCACTTTATAAACACAAGGATGAAATCACCCATATTTTGACCTCTCATGAACAGGGAGCGTCCCACGCGGCAGACGGCTACGCGAGAGCAACCGGTAAGGTCGGTGTGTGTATGGCGACATCCGGTCCGGGAGCTACAAACCTGGTTACGGGTATTGCAACGGCTAACCTGGATTCCATTCCGATGGTAGCCATCACCTGTAATGTAACGACAGGCCTTCTTGGAAAAGACAGCTTCCAGGAGATCGACATTCTGGGTGTTACCATGCCGATCACGAAATATAATTTTATCGTTAAGGATGTCACGAAGCTGGCAGATGTGATCCGTCGTGCGTTCGTGATTGCTAAGAGTGGCCGTCCGGGTCCGGTTCTGGTGGATATCACCAAGGATGTGACGGCAGCGGCCTGCGAGTACGAGCCGAAGGAACCGCAGCCGATCGAGCGCGAGACAGAGCTGATCCGTGAGGAAGACATGGAAAAGGCGATCGAGATGATCAAGGCGGCGAGAAAACCGTTTATTTTTGTCGGCGGCGGTGCAGTGGCGTCAGATGCTGCCAATGAATTAAGTGCATTTGCACATAAAATTCAGGCACCGGTGGGTGACAGCCTGATGGGTAAAGGTGCATTTGACGGAACCGATGTCCTTTATACCGGTATGATCGGTATGCACGGAACCAAGACATCCAACCTCGGTGTGGCAGAGTGCGATCTGCTGATCGTTGTAGGCGCGCGTTTCAGTGACCGTGTTGTGGGCGATCCGAACCATTTTGCAACCAATGCAAAGATTTTACACATAGATATCGATCCGGCGGAGATCAACAAAAACATCCAGACCGATGCGAGCATTATTGGTGATGTCAAGATTATTCTGCGTAAGCTAAACGCGCGTCTGGATCCGATGAACCATGACGAGTGGCTGAGCCACATTGAGCGTCTGAAAGATATGTACCCGCTCCGCTACAACAAGGAAGTTCTGACCGGTCCGTATATCATGGAAGAGATCTACAAGGTAACCGGCGGCGATGCGATCATCTGTACCGATGTCGGACAGCATCAGATGTGGGCGGCACAGTATTATAAATACAAACGTCCGAGACAGCTTCTGACCTCCGGCGGTCTGGGCACCATGGGCTACGGTCTGGGCGCAGCGATTGGTGCGAAGATGGGCTGCAAGGATAAGACGGTTATCAATATTGCCGGAGACGGCTGTTTCCGTATGAACATGAACGAGATTGCGACGGCAACTCGCTACAATATTCCGGTTATCGAGGTTGTATTTAACAACCATGTTCTGGGTATGGTGCGCCAGTGGCAGACCCTGTTCTATGGAAAACGCTATTCCCAGACGGAGCTTTACGATCAGATGGATTTCGTCAAGGTGGCAGAGGGCATGGGCGCGAAAGCATACCGTATCACGAAGAAAGAGGATGTGGAGCCGGTGCTGCGCGAGGCGATCAGCTTAAATATCCCGGTTATGATCGAGTGCCAGATCGGCAGCGATGACAAGGTATTCCCGATGGTTCCGGCTGGAAAACCCATCGAGGAAGCGTTTGATGAGATTGACTTACGCATCGAATAGTTGTAAAATGGGGGCAATTATCACATTTTTGTGTAAGACAGGAGGAGATTTATTATGAGCAGAGTCTATAACTTTTCGGCAGGTCCGGCAGTACTTCCGGAGGAGGTACTGAGAGAGGCAGCGGCAGAGATGCTGGATTACCAGGGCAGCGGCATGTCCGTCATGGAGATGAGCCACCGCTCCAAGGATTTCCAGGCCATCATTGATGATGCAGAGAAGGATCTGCGCGAATTGATGCAGATTCCGGACAATTACAAAGTATTATTCGTACAGGGCGGCGGCAATATGCAGTTCGCCATGGTTCCGATGAACCTGTTCAAAAATAAGGTGGGGGATTACATCATCACCGGACAGTGGGCAAAGAAAGCATATCAGGAGGCAAAGATGTTTGGTACCGCCAACGCGATTGCATCCAGCGCTGACAAGACCTTTTCCTACATCCCGGATTGTTCGGACCTTCCAGTGGATGAGGACGCAGATTACGTGTATATCTGCTTAAATAACACTATTTACGGAACCGTATACCACGAGCTTCCGAACACCAAGGGCAAGACACTGGTAGCAGACATCTCCTCCTGTTTCCTGTCAGAGCCGCTGGATGTGAGTAAGTTTGGTATTCTCTGGGGCGGTGTCCAGAAGAACGTAGGTCCGGCTGGTATGGCGATCGTCATCATCCGCGAGGATCTGATCACTGAGGATGTTCTTCCGGGAACACCAACCATGCTGCGCTACAAAACATACGCAGACAATGACTCTCTGTACAACACACCGCCTACATACACCATCTATATGTGCGGCAAGGTATTTAAATGGCTCAAGAAAATGGGCGGTTTAAGTGCCATGAAGGAGCGCAACGAGAAGAAGGCGAAGATCCTTTACGATTTCCTCGATGAGAGCAAGCTCTTCAAGGGTACTGTTGAGAAAAAGGATCGTTCCCTGATGAATGTACCGTTCATCACCGGCGATGCAGATCTGGATGCCCTGTTTGTCAAGGAAGCCAAAGAGGCAGGCTTTGTGAACTTAAAAGGTCACCGTACCGTCGGCGGTATGCGTGCCAGCATCTACAACGCAATGCCGATCGAGGGCGTTGAGAAATTAGTTGCTTTCATGCGTGAATTTGAGAAAAAACATACAAATTAGTCAATTTTAAAATTTATGCCATTGCTGCGGCGAAAGGGAGGGGGAATCCGTTCCTTTCTGCTGCAGCAGTGGACTTTTTAAAACAAAAACAGCCCGCGTATGGGAAGATTTGAAATTTTGAAAGAAAAGAGAGTTAAAAAATGAGAAAAATCCATTGCCTGAACCCGATTTCCAAGCTGGGAACCGGTTTACTGACCGAAAATTATGAGATGACTGACAACCTGGCGGAGGCAGAGGGCATTCTGGTCCGCAGTGCTGCTATGCATGATCTAGAACTTCCGAAGGGACTGCGTGCCGTTGCACGTGCCGGAGCGGGCGTCAACAACATTCCGCTTGACAAGTGTGCGGAGGCTGGTGTTGTCGTATTCAATACACCGGGCGCTAATGCAAACGGCGTCAAAGAGCTGGTGCTGGCTGGCATGCTGCTGGGAGCCAGAGACGTAGTCGGCGGCATCGACTGGTGCAAGGAGCAGAAGGACAATGAAAATATTTCCAAAGATATGGAGAAGGCGAAAAAGAAATTTGCCGGTCATGAGATCCGCGGCAAAAAGCTTGGCGTTATCGGACTGGGCGCCATCGGCGCAGAGGTTGCAAACGCAGCTGCAGCGCTTGGCATGGAAGTATACGGCTATGACCCGTTCATTTCTGTCAAAGCAGCGTGGATGCTTTCCAGAGACGTAAAGCACATCACATCTGTTGATACGATCTATCAGGAATGCGATTACATCACCGTTCATGTACCGCTGCTTGACAGCACCCGCCAGATGATCAACAAAGACAGCCTGGGACAGATGAAGGACGGCGTGGTTATCTTAAACTTTGCGCGTGACCTTCTGGTAAATGACGACGATATGGCAGAGGCGCTGGCTTCCGGTCGTGTAAAACGCTATATCACCGATTTCCCGAATGCAAAAGTAATGCAGATGCCGAACGTCATCGCAACCCCACATCTGGGCGCATCCACAGAAGAATCCGAGGATAACTGTGCCGTGATGGCAGTCAAAGAGCTGATGGATTACCTGGACAATGGTAATATCAAGAATTCCGTCAACTTTCCGAATTGCGATATGGGCGTGTGCACAACCGTAGGTCGTCTTGCACTTCTTCATAAGAACGTGCCGAACATGATCGGACAGATTTCCTCGATCCTGGCATCGACTGACATGAACATCGCAAACATGACGAACAAGAGCCGTGATAAATACGCTTATACGCTGGTTGATCTGGAGACCAAGGCAGACGCGGCGACGATTGAGAAGCTGAAAGCTATTCAGGGTATGATGCGCGTGCGCGTGATCAAATAATAAGTTTTATTGAAAACAGCCGGAGAAAGTGCGGTTTTGGGTGCACCTTTTCCGGCTGTATTTTTATGGATTGCAGAATGTTTTTATTGAAGAATCTCTGCATGGCTTTTTAACGTGATAATTATATGTATATATTGGTGAGAAACTGTCAGTGGCGGGTTATATTAAGCGACAGGATTGACTTGGTAAGAAAACTTTGTCATGGGGTGGAAAATTGATCGATACTAGGATCTTTCATTTCATAAACACGCGTCCATTCTTTGGTGCCTTCTTTCTTGACGGTCTCGGAGCGGTTTATCGCCAGAAAACGGATCAGTTCATAGCAGTCAATCCAGATTTCGTTGTTTCCTTCTTTCTGGGATTCGTCAAAAATGAGCTGCAATCCGAAATGCAGGTGCGGTTCAGCAATGTTGTTGGTGTTTTCAGTGCTGCTGTAGCCGGTGTGCCCGAGATAACCAATCACGTCCCCGGCGGTGACAAGGCTGCCCTCTTTTAGGTTTGACTGGTAGGGGTAGTCTTTGCGTAAATGTGCATAATAGTAGTATCGTTTCCCGTCAAAGCTGCGGATGCCGATGCGCCAGCCGCCGTACTGGTTCCAGCCGAGCGCCTCGACGCGCCCGGATTCCACAGCAATCACAGGCGTTCCCGTCTGCCCCATCATATCATGCCCGAGATGCCGTCTCCGGTAACCGTAGCTGCGGGAGACACCGAAATCGTCATAGTGGCTGTAGGGAAAGTTTTTCGCTAGTGGGAGAAACGCTTTCAGACCATATTTGGTAACCCAGACTTTTTCCTCACCGGAGGGAGTCAGGGGGACAGCGTCGGGATCGGAGAGAGTGGGGGCTGGGGTTTCGAGAGAAGTTTGTGTGTTGGATGAGGCTGAAGTTTCTGGTGAAGCTTGACTGGCTGAGTCGATTGTGTCTGTACCAGTTGTGGTTGCTGTTGTGGTTGCTGTTGTGGTTGCTGTTGTTGGTGGTGGTGGCGTTGCGTAGGAAGTATTGGCAGCCGGATCCCCTTCCTGTATCTGCGCGTCCGCCAGTGCAAAAGCCGGTGCTTCCGATTTCGGAATCTCAATTTCATACAGTCCGACCATTCCATCCAGAACCGCGCCGTAAGCCTCACGATAATAGGCAAAAGAGGTCATATTTTTCGTCAATTCTTCCACTGTAACGCCATTTTGGAGCTGTTCGGCAGCTTCCGTCATATCGGACGCCTGATAATGCGAAAAATCGCCCCCGTAGCGCGCCCCCAGGTAGGCGAGCAGATCGACCCAGTTCAGGTGGAGATCCTGCTGGCAGGTATCAACATCATAGCGGAACGCCTGTGTCATGGCGTCGGCGGTCACATTGAAATCCACCCAGCGGATGAAATGTTCCGACGCATTCCCGGTCGTGACCTGACGGCTGTTCGGGCGCTGGAAGGACCAGCTGACAAAGAGCGCCGCAATGGCGCAGATTTCCAGTGCAATGATAACAGAACTTCGTTTCAAGACAGATCCCTCCTGTGCGATAGTATTTAAATGCGAAGCCACGGCAAATTCTGTTAGTGGGCACGTATGCGTGAACAATAACATTTTTGCAATCTGATAAGATTGTATGAGAGGATGGGAGAAAGTATGAGTCCATCTTTGGAAAAATATGAGAAAAAGCGTTTGAGGCGAGGAAAAAGGATGGGCTGATTCAGGCAAACAGATTATATCAGAGAGAAAAGTGATAGAAAAAATAGAAGAAAACAATAGATGACCTGCAGAGAGATAAAAAAGAGAGTAAATCATATATACAAGGAGATACATGAAATGGAAAAGAAGGAAGAAAAGAAAAAGCCGTCCGGCTCATTCTCAGAAGTCTGGGACAAGCGCGGACAGGAGACGGATGCAGCCAATGATTTCCGGAAGAAAATCGAGATGGAGATCACCGAGGCACGCCCGGGCTATGCAGTTGGAGAGATTGTATTGAAACCGTGGCATATGAATATCTTAGGTATCGTGCACGGCGGCGTCCTGTATTCACTGGCGGATACCGTGGGTGGCACCGCAGCGATGACCGGGCGCGACTACGCAGTCCCGACCGTGGATGGCACGATCCATTATCTGAAAGCTGGAAAAAACACATCCAAAATCATCGCCCGGGCGCAGGAAATACAGAATGGTTATGCATTTTCGGTGTGCGAATGCAAGATTTATGATGATAAGGAGACGCTGCTGGCATCGGCAACGATGACGTATTATCATTTGAGGAAGAGGTAGAGCTGCAAGATACAATCACAGCTCTATCACACTCCCATCCTCCGGTACCAGTAAATCCCCGTGATAATATGCTTCCCCTTCAGCGCGGTACAAAGCGGCGCGTTCCGGATAAGTCTTATCTTCAGTGTGCCACAGAATCAAATGCCGCGCACCGAGGCGTTCGGCGAGTTCGCAGGCGTCTTTGACGGTGCTGTGATGTTTTTCATAAGGGGAGAAGATTTCCCGGTCGCGGTAGAGGCAGAAGGCTTCATGGAAGAGCCAGTCGGCGCCTTTGGCAAATTCTTCGCAGAGCGGGTTCAGCGGCTCGTCGCCCGGGCAGCAGACGATCTTGCCGTCCGGCAGCACGGCGCGGAAGCCGAACTGGCGCGCCTTGGTCGAATGAATGTCAAAGAAGGTGACCTCCATATCGAGAATCTGCCGGGTTTCGCGGTCAGAAACCGGGATAAGCTGGATCGGACCGCCGATCAGGTCGCAGAATTTCTTCTGGAGTGTCAGGCGGCAGAGGGTCTGAATCGTGTCGATCAGCCCGTCGTGGCAGTAAATATGAAAAATTCCCTCATAATTTCCCTTTTTGATGGCAGTGCCAATCATCCGGATCATCCAGATCACGCCGAGAATGTGGTCGGTGTGTTCGTGTGTCACGAAGAGATGGTGGATGCGGTTTAATGGAACCTGCATTTCTTCCAGAATCCGCAGGATGCCATTGCCGCCGCCGGCGTCTGTCATGAAATATTCCTCGCCGGAGCGGATGGCGAAGCAGGTATTATAATAACGTGTCATCGTGGCGTTGCCGGTGCCAAACACGTAGAGAGTGTGTGGTTCTGTCATGAATGTTCCTCCTGTATTTATGTATGGAAAAAAATGTTTCTGTTCACGGGTAGGCACTTTAGGAACTGAAAGTGCCGAAAATATATTTTGACCCTGATCTGAATCTATGCTACTATAAATCTATCAAAAAGGCAAATGCAATGTAGATAATGTGCTGTTTACCCAAAGCCAACGGTTACTGTTCACACACGTGTGCCCAGCAACGGGATTTTGCCGATGCTACGCATTCCAAATCGGCAAAATCTGCTGCCGGAACTGTATCGTACGGAATTTTCAGTTCAGAAAATTCCTACCTGTGAACAGTTACAGCCAACGCGACGATAACGAGTCAAAACAATATCCGGGCAGACAGCGCAGTTTGGGAGCTGATAACATGAGGGATTTAGCATATTTGAAGCTGCTTTCGCGGGAGTATCCGAATATCCGGGCGGCGGCGAGTGATATTATTAATTTACAGGCAATCTGTGGACTTCCGAAGGGCACGGAATATTTTTTCAGTGACCTGCACGGTGAGCATGAGGCGTTTATTTATCTGCTCCGCAGTTCGTCGGGTATTATCCGGGAGAAGATCCGCGAGACATTTGGACATATTATTTCGGAGGAGGACGAGGTACGGCTGGCGAACCTTATCTATTATCCGGAAAAAATGATCAATCAGATCAAACAGGCGAACGAATACACGGAGGACTGGCAGAAGACGGCGGTCTACCGTCTGGTGCAGATCTGCCGGGAGGTTTCGTCGAAATACACCCGTTCCAAGGTAAGAAAAAAGATGCCGAGGGAATTTTCGGGTGTGATCGATGAGCTTTTATATGTCGATAATACCGATGACAATAAGACGGAGTATTACAGCGAACTCATCAATACCCTGATTGACGTCCGGGTGGCGGACAGCTTTATTGTCGTGATCTGCAGCCTGATCCGGAGTCTGACGATCGATAATCTTCATATCCTGGGCGATATATTTGACCGTGGTCCGAGGCCAGATATCATTCTGGAGGAACTGATGCATTTCCATGATGTGGATATCCAGTGGGGCAATCATGATATTTCGTGGATGGGCGCGGCGACGGGCAACCGGGCGTGTATCTGCAATGTTTTGCGTATGGCGCTCGGTTACAATGGATTTGATGTATTGGAGGACGGCTACGGAATTAACCTGCGCCCGCTGTCGATGTTTGCGGAGCGCGTGTACCGGGACGATCCGTGTACCTGTTTTCTGCCGCAGATTCTTGACAAAAATATTTACGACGCAGTGGATCCGAAGCTGGCGGCGAAGATGCACAAGGCGATCGCGGTGTTACAGTATAAGGAAGAGGGGCAGATCATCAAGCGCCATCCGGAGTACGGGATGGAAGAGCGGATACTTCTGTCAGCGATTCGTTATGACCGCGGCACGGTCACGATCGATGGAAAAGAGTATCCGATGCGCGACATGAATTTCCCGACGGTGGATCCGGCGGATCCGCTGCGGCTGACGGACGAAGAGGAAGAGCTGCTTCACACGCTGGAGCTGTCGTTCCGCCACAATGCACGGCTGCATGAGCATGTCCGTTTCCTATATTCCAACGGAAGCATGTATAAATGCTGCAATTCCAACCTGCTCTATCACGGCTGTATCCCGATGACGGAGAATCGGGAATTTGACGGTCTGATGGTGGGCGGCAAGATGTACCGCGGCAAGGAATTGATGGATTTTATTGACACACAGGTTAAAAATGCCTATTTTCTTCCAGAGGACGCGCCGGAGAAGGAGGCGTGCCGCGATTTTATGTGGTATCTGTGGAATGGTGCGAAATCGCCGGTATTTGGAAAGGACAAAAACCGCAGCTTTGAGCATTATTTCATTGAGGATCCGGAAGTGATGAGAGAGACGATGAACCCGTATTACCAGCTCAGTGAGGAAGAAGAGACCTGCGATATGATTTTGAAGGAATTTGGACTTCCGACGAAGGGCTCGCATATCATCAACGGGCATATGCCGGTGAAGATTAAGAGTGGAGAGACACCGATCCGGGCTGGCGGCAAGCTCTTCATCATTGACGGCGGGCTGTCGAAAGCCTACCAGGAGCGGACGGGAATCGCCGGATATACGTTGATTTTCAATTCGCACCATCTCGCGCTTGCGGAACACAAGCCATTTGACCCGGAGCGCGAGCGGACGCCGAAGGTATATATTGTGGAGAAAATGCAGAAGCGCATCACAGTGGCGGATACCGACGAGGGCAAGGAGCTGGCGGGTCGCATCGAGGATCTGAAAGAGCTCTTGAAAGCGTACCGGAGCGGACTTTTGAAAGAGCGCGTGCGCTGAGGCAGTTGAAAAGGACGGGAACTGGAAGCTTGTTTCTTTCGGCTGGGTAAAACGGGAGAAGCGGGACGGTTTGAGGAATAAGGAGACAAGATGAGAAAGACAGAGTTTTTACAGGAGCTTCGGGAGGCGCTGGACGGCGAGGTTTCGGCTTCAGTCATCCAGAGCAACATAAGCTATTACGATCAGTATATCCGCCAGGAGGCGGCGAAAGGGCGCAGGGAGGAAGAAGTGATCGAGGAGATCGGCAGCCCACGCCTGATTGCGAAAACCATTATCGACAGCAGCGAGGGCGCTGGGGAGACCGGCCAGGGCGGTTCGTACACTTCGGGAGACGCTGCCGGGAGCGGGCGCACAGCGTCCTCCTACAACGGCGGTTTTTCGGAGCGGGACGACAGCGGTCTGCCGCCGAACTTCCATTACATCGATTTGAACAAATGGTACTGGAAGGTGATTCTCAGCGTGGTGGTTATCGCGATCTTATTTGTGCTGTTTGCACTGGTCGGAGGTATTTTCACCATCCTGATTCATCTGGCGGGACCGATTCTTCTGATTTGGCTGATCTATACATTTATTAAGAATATTTGGAAATAGAAAAGAACCCCTGCCGCCGGCTGTGAGGGATGACCGGAGCGGGGGTTCTTTTCTTGTTTTCTCGCAAACATATGGAGGTTTATTGAGTTGAAAAATGTTGTATTATGGAACATTTCAGAGGGAGTTTCCATAATACAAAAAAAGCACTTGTCATGCCGTCTTTGGCAAACAAATGCTTTTTAGCTGGGCTACAAGGATTCGAACCTTGAAAATGACGGAGTCAGAGTCCGTTGCCTTACCATTTGGCGATAGCCCAATGAATTGAACGATTTGTATTATACTGTAAGGGAACAGATTCGTCAACTACTTTTTTCGCTTTTTTGATAATTTTTTTTGTTTGGGCGGCTGCTGTGGCAGAAACCGCGCCATGCGTCCGGCAAATTCTGCAATATTCTGGGTCTGTAAGTAGACAACGTGGTTCGAATCGGATATAATGAGTTTCATGACAGAATGTTAAGGCAATATAGGACGAAACGGCAGATGGCGGATGCGCGGAGATGGTGCGGGGAGCCGGAAGCCGGAAAGGAAAAGAGAGCGATATGTATACATTTGACAGCCGGGTCCGGTACAGTGAGACGGATGAAGAGGGAAATCTTTCTGTAGTGGGAATCATGAATTATCTTCAGGATTGTTCGACGTTCCAGTCGGAGGATCTGAAACTCGGAATTTCCTATCTGAATGAGGAAAAACGGGCGTGGTGGCTGAGCGGATGGCAGATAGAGATTCTCAGACAGCCGCATTTTGGCGAGCGGATCCGTATTTCGACCTGGCCGTATGGGTTTAAGGGAATCTATGGCTACCGGAATTTCACGATCGAGGATGAGATGGGAAACCCGCTGGTGCGGGCGGATTCGACCTGGTTTTACTACGATCTGGAAAAAGGATGCCCGGTGCGGGTGCCGGAAAGCCAGTTGGAGGGCTACCAGATTGAAGATAAACCGCTTGCAATGCCGCCAGCGCCGAAGAAAATCCGCCTGCCTGAGACGTATGAGACGGCGGCGCCGGTCACGGTGGAACGCCATCATCTCGATACGAACCGGCACGTGAACAATGCACAGTATGTGGCGATTGCGCGTGAATTGCTGCCTGTGGACTTTGCACTCGGAGAACTGCGAGTGGAGTACCGGAAGGCGGCAGTGCTTGGGAATGTGATGTACCCGAAACTGGCGCAGGTGCCGGAAGGATACGTGGTATCGCTGCAGGATGCGGAAGGTCAGGTGTATGCGAATTTGTGGCTGGCAAGGACTGGTTTGTAAAGAGTTTGTATGTAGCAGTGAAGAAACTGAATCATTGCAGCCGAAGAAAGATTCGGCGTGGATTGTCTGCCAGTGAATGAAAAATGCAACCGTTAAATAAAAAAAGAGATCGGCAGAAAAGAGAGGACGAATGACATGATTGAACTGGGAAGAGTACAGGAACTGATGGTAGTGCGGGAGAAAAACTTCGGCGTGTATCTGGGACAGAAGAAAGATGATGCGGCGGCGGTCCTGCTTCCGAAGAAACAGGTGCCGGAGGGCACAAAAGTGGGCGATAAGCTCAAGGTATTTATTTATAAAGATTCCGAGGATCGCCTGATTGCGACGACCTCGATGCCGAAGCTGGAACTGGGCGGGACGGCGGTTTTGAAGGTCAAGGATGTATCGAAGATCGGCGCCTTTCTCGATATGGGGCTGGAAAAAGATCTGCTGCTCCCGTTTAAAGAGCAGGTATATCCGGTTCGCGCCGGGGAAGAGTGCCTGGTAGCGCTGTATATCGATAAGAGCGGTCGTCTGGCGGCGACGATGAAGGTATATTCGTATCTTTGCAGTGATGCGCCGTACAAGAAGGACGAGTGGACCGAGGGACGCGTCTATGAGATCAATGAAAATCTGGGCGTGTTCGTGGCAGTGGCAGACCGCTATTTCGGTCTGATTCCGAACCGTGAGCTGTATGGAAAATGCCGTCTGGGCGAGGTTTTAAAGGTACGCGTGACGAAGGTGCGCGAGGATGGAAAAATGGATTTGAGCCTGCGCGAGGTGGCGTACCGTCAGATGAATGCGGATGCCGAGGCGGTGCTGGCACGTCTGAAAGAAAAAAACGGCGTTCTGCCGTTTAATGACCGCGCGGAGCCGGAGATTATCCGCCGCGAATTTAATCTAAGCAAAAACGCGTTCAAGCGTGCGGTTGGACACCTTTTAAAAGAAGGAAAAGTAGAGGTAAACGAAGATTCTATCCGTTTAAAATAAAAGACAAAGGAGAGATTTGACATGAAGAAAGTAATCAGCACAACCAATGCACCGGCAGCGATCGGCCCGTATTCCCAGGCAATCGAAGTAAATGGAATGGTATTTGCATCTGGTCAGATTCCGGTCAATCCGGCAACCGGCGAGATCCCGGAGGGAATCGAGGCTCAGGCAGAGCAGGTTTTAACCAATGTAAAGAATCTTCTGGCGGCAGCAGGTGCTTCCATGGAGCAGGTTGTAAAGACCTCCGTATTTATCCAGAACATGGATGATTTCGGAAAAGTAAATGAAATCTATGCGAAATATTTCGAGGGCGCATGCCCGGCACGTTCCTGCGTCGAGGTATCTAAACTTCCGAAGGGCGTCCTGATGGAGATGGAAGCGATCGCAGCAAAATAAGAATGAATCGCATATTTGGAAAATTTCGCCGGAAAAACAAGTTCCAGTCTGTGAAAATCCCGGCGTGTGAGGGCAAAATGACGAAAAAATTCACTTTTTTTCGTCCGCCCTCTTTTTTTTTTCGTCACTTTGCTTTAAAATAAAGGGAAAGATCCGTCCAAGATTCAGATGGGGAACGGTTATGGTCCACAGGCACAGATTGCCGGAGGGGTAACAAACGGGTTTGGGGAATGACAGGTTGAAAGACCCGGAAACACAGCTGGACGGAGGATAAAAGAAAAGGAGAGAGGAATATGATTTCGAACCAGATACTCCAGACAAACATTGAGGGGTTAAAAGGAATTACGCGTGTCGATCTCTGTATCTGTGATACGGAAGGCAAGGTGCTGGCATCCACATTTACTGGCGCTGAGGAATATGAGAGTGCAATTCTGGCTTTCGTAGACTCTCCGGCGGACAGCCAGGTGATACAGGGATATCAGTTTTTCAAGGTGTTTGACGATCACCAGTTAGAATATATACTTCTTGCCAAGGGCGGAAGCGACGACGTATACATGGTCGGCAAGATGGCGGCATTTCAGGTTCAGAACCTGCTGGTAGCTTATAAGGAGCGCTTTGACAAGGACAATTTTATCAAGAACCTGCTGCTTGACAATCTGCTTCTGGTTGACATTTATAACCGTGCGAAGAAGCTGCACATCGAGACGAACGTCAAGCGGATCGTATTTATCATTGAGACGCAGCATGAGAAGGATGTGAATGCACTTGAGACCGTCCGCAGCCTGTTCTCGACCAAGACGAAGGATTTCATCACGGCAGTGGATGAGAAGAACATTATTCTAGTCAAGGAAGTGAAACCGGGCGAGACTTACGACGATCTGGAAAAGACAGCCACATCCATCGTAGATATGCTCAATACCGAGTCACTGACACGTGTCAGCGTGGCATTCGGTACGATCGTCAACGAGATCAAGGACGTATCGCGTTCTTATAAAGAGGCGAAGATGGCGCTGGATGTAGGAAAGATTTTCTACAGCAGCAAAAATGTGGTCGCATACAGCAAGCTGGGAATCGGACGTCTGATCTATCAGCTGCCGCTGCCGCTGTGCCGGATGTTTATCAAGGAAATTTTTGATGGCAAATCGCCGGATGAGTTTGATGAGGAGACTCTTACGACAATCAACAAGTTCTTCGAGAACAGCCTGAACGTATCAGAGACTTCCCGACAGCTTTACATCCACCGCAATACCCTGGTATACCGTCTGGATAAGCTCCAGAAGAGCACGGGATTGGATCTGCGGGTGTTTGAGGATGCGATCACATTTAAGATTGCCCTGATGGTTGTAAAATATATGAAATACATGGAAAACCTGGATTATTAAGCCAAATTGCTGTGGCGGGGAGGAAGATTGCCTTTGCCGCAGCAATTTCATTTGGAGAATTGAAAAAGAGGATTTACGCATGATAGAGGTTAAAAATCTCACCAAGACGTACAAGACGGGGAATAAAGCCTTAAAGGGAATCAATATTCAGATTCAGGACGGCGAGTTTGTTTTCATCATGGGACGAAGCGGTTCCGGCAAATCGACGCTTTTAAAGCTTCTTTTGAAGGAGCTGGAGCCGACTTCCGGTCAGATTATCGTCAACGATATGGATCTGGAAAAGATGCCGAGACGCTACATCCCGAAGTACCGCAGACGGCTGGGAATGGTGTTTCAGGATTTCCGTCTGTTGAAGGATAAGACGGTATATGAAAATGTCGCGTTTGCACAGCGGGTCATCGGCGTATCGCCCCGTGAGATTAAGAAAAATGTGCCGGAAATGCTCCGACTGGTAGGGCTTTCTTCAAAATATAAAGCATACCCTAACCAGCTCTCGGGCGGCGAGCAGCAGCGTGTTGCGATTGCCCGTGCGCTGATCAACTCGCCGGAGATACTTCTGGCGGACGAGCCGACGGGAAACCTGGATGTACATAATTCCATGGAGATCATGGAGCTTCTGGAGGAGATAAACCGGCGCGGGACGACGGTGCTTGTGGTAACGCACAGCCGGGAGATCGTAGCAGAGATGGGAAAACGTGTGATCACGCTGACGCGCGGCGTGCTGACGGGAGATCAAAAAGGCGGTATCTGGCATGAAAATTAGTACATTGATTTACTGCACCAAGGAGGGCATGCGCAATATCATCCGGAATATCTGGTTTTCACTGGCGTCGGTGGCGATTATTTCGGCATGTATTTTCCTGTTCTGTATGTTTTTTGGCTTGATTGCCAACGTACAGTATATGGTGCGGAATGCAGAATCTACAGTAGGAATCACGGTTTTCTTCAATGAAGATATGAGTGAGGACGATATACAGAAAATCGGGGATGAGATACGCGCCCGCGATGAGGTCAAGGAAGTAAAGTATGTTTCTGCCGAGGAGGCATGGGAGAATTTTAAGAAAGAATATTTTAAGGGAGTCGAGGATCTGGCAGAAGGATTTGCGGATGACAACCCGTTAGCCGGTTCGGCGTCCTACGAGATCTATCTGAAAGACATTGACATGCAGGATGACATGGTTGCATGGCTTGGCACGGTGCAGGGGATCCGGAAGATCAATTATTCGAGCGATACGGCGTCCGGGCTTTCAAGCTTCAACAAGATGCTGGGACTTTTGTCGGGGGTGATCATCGCTATTCTGCTGGCAGTTGCTATCTTCCTTATCAGCAATACGATCACGACGGCAGCTGCATTTAGGCGGGAGGAAAACCGGATCATGCGCCTGATCGGTGCGACGAATTTCATGATCCGTGCGCCGTTCGTTGTACAGGGTGTGATGATCGGTCTGGTTGGCGCGCTGATTCCGCTGGCGATCACGTATTTTCTGTACCGCCAGGCGGTTGTATATATGATGGAACGGTTTGATATCTTGTCGAACCTGATTGAATTTATCCCGATTCAGACCATTTTCCCGAGCATGGTAGCCGTGGCGATGGCGCTGGGCGTGGGAATCGGTTTTGTCGGAAGTTTCTTTACGATCCGCAGACATTTAAAGGTGTAAGAAACATTGGCGGCTGCTGTAGGAGAATGCGGCGGCAGCGAAAATTTGCGGTAAAAAGGATGAGAACATGAAAAAACAGGGATTGAAAATACGTGCGGCTCTGTTCCTTGTGACGGCGGCGCTGGCGTCTTCCCCAGTGCTGACCTCGGTGGCGGCAGCGACGAAAAAGGATGTAAGCAGCGCCAAGGATAAGAAAAGCGCCCTGGAACAGGAGAAAAAGAAGACCGAGGAGGCGATCAAAAGCCTTCAGGGTCTGAAAAGTAACACCGAGAGCTATGTCAAGGAGCTGGACACGAAGATGAATGATCTGCAGTCGCAGGTCACGAAGCTGGAAAATAATATTTCCAGCAAGCAGAAAAGCATCAATGAGACGGCGGTAAAGCTGGAGGAAGCGCAGAAAACTGAAAAAAAGCAGTATGCTTCGATGAAAATGCGTATCAAATATATGTATGAGAAGGGCGATAGCAGCTACTTAAATCTGCTTCTGGAAGCCCGTTCGCTCTCGGAGCTTTTAAACCGGGCAGAGTATGTTTCAAAGATTTCGGAGTATGACCGGAAGATGCTCGACCAGTATGTGGCGACGAAAGAGTCCATCGCGGACAGCAAGAAAAAGCTGGAGACGGAGAAGACGGAGCTGCAAGAGATGAAGACGCAGACGGAGGCAAAGCAGGATTCAGTCCAGCTTCTCCTGAATGAGAAAAATAAAGAACTCCAGAACGTCAACGCGCAGATCGGCGAGAAATCAGCGCAGGCGAAAGCGTATGAGGACGATATCAAGGCGCAGGAAGCCAAGATCGCGCAGATGGAGGCGGAGATTAAGAAGAAGGAAGCGGAAGAGGCGGCGAAAAAAGCGGCAGAGGAAGCTGCCAGAAAAGCCGCCGCAGCGGGAAAAACGAATAATTCGACCGCGAAAGGGAATACTGGCAGTACGACTACCACTTCGACGGGAAGTTCTTCGCTGCGCTGGCCGTGCCCTGCAAGCGGACGCATTACATCTGGATTCGGAAAACGTAAATCACCGACGGCGGGCGCGTCCTCGAACCATAAGGGCATTGATATCAGCGCTTCGACCGGCAGCAGCATCGTGGCAGCCGCCGGAGGAACGGTTTCGATTGCAACCTACAGTTATTCGGCTGGAAATTATGTTGTGGTCAACCATGGAAATGGACTTTCAACCGTGTATATGCACTGTTCCCAGCTTCTGGTATCGGCAGGGGATACGGTAAAAGCCGGACAGACGATCGCGAAGGTAGGTTCGACCGGATATTCGACAGGTTCTCATCTGCATTTTGCAGTCCGCAAGAACGGAAGTTATGTAAACCCTTCGAGCTATGTAAGTCCGTAGTGCGGAAAGTATCAGGTGGCTGCAAAAGATGAAATCCGGGTAACTGTTCAGTAGGTCTGCGCATTTACTGCGCTGACCGTACAAAAACATGGACCAGCAGGCAAAAATCCCATTGCCGTAGGCAATTTTTGATGGATTTTTGCGCGTGACTGTGAAGGTACTGAACAGTTACAAATCCGGAAGGAATAGACAGGAATCAGGAGGCATAAGAGATGGACAGTAAAAATAAATTCTGGCGCGGTGTGATGGTCGGTGTGCTGGTGACAGCACTGGTGTGTCTGATCACGGTCGGTGCTTCGGCGGGGATTTACATGTTTGGACGCCGTGTGATCGATAATCAGACACAGGTACAGGTACAGACCGAGGGAACACCGTCGCAGGCACAGGAGCCGGTCAATTTTGAGAATGTCACGAAAAAGCTGGAGCAGATACAGGATATTATCGATAAAAAGTACCTGTTTGAGGAAAAAATTGATACATCCGAGGAGGAAGCCGGCATTTATCAGGGCTTTTTGAGTGGTTTAAATGATCCGTATGCGGTTTACTATACGCCGGACGAGCTGACAAGCTTCCTGGATGAGACAAATGGTTCTTACTGCGGCATCGGCGCTCTGGTATCCCAGAATGTCCAGACCGGCGTCAGCACGATCGTGCGCGTCTTTGAGGGCAGCCCGGCCGAGGAGGCAGGCATCCTTCCGGGTGATGCGCTTTATAAGGTAGACGGCACCGAGGTGATTGGCATGGATCTGTCGCTTCTGGTCAATAATTACGTCAAGGGCGAGGAAGGCAGCCAGCTGACGATCACGGTTTATCGTGAAAATAGCGACGAGTACAAGGATATCACCCTGACCCGCAGACCGATCGATGTGCAGACGGTGTCAGGCAAGATGCTGGATGAAGAGATCGGATATATTTCCGTTGCAGAGTTTGACCGTGTGACTGCCGATCAGTTTAAATCCAAGATCGAGGAACTGCAGGGCGAGGGCATGAAGCGCCTGATCATCGATCTGCGGAACAACCCGGGCGGCGAGGTGACGACGGTTGTCTCAATGGCGGATTATATCCTGAAAGATGGCGGACGGATCCTGACCGTGGCAAATAAGAAGGGCACGGAGGAGACATACGACGCTGAGGATGGACACAGCCTGGAGATCCCGATGGTTGTGCTGGTAAATGGCAATTCCGCCAGCGCGTCGGAGGTATTTACCGGTGCGATGAAGGATTACGGCGTGGCGACGATCGTCGGAACGAAGACTTTCGGTAAAGGTATCGTGCAGACGCTGATGCCGCTTTCGGATGGAAGCGCGATCAAGCTGACGACCGACCATTATTATACGCCGAATGGAAATGATATCCATGGAAAAGGCATCGAGCCGGATCTCGAGGTGGAGCTGGATGAAGAGGCGGCGCAGGAAGTCGTGATTCCAGAGGAGAAGGATAATCAGCTGCAGAAGGCGGTTGAGGTTGTGAAGGGAAAGTAACTTCTTATTTACACGACCCCAAAACTTACGGCACTTTCGATTCCAAAAGTGCCTATCCGTGAACAGTAACTTTAAAAGTATCCAGAAAAATAAGTGCGTTAGATCCTGAAACAGCTTGAAAAAGTGGCAGTTTCAGGATTTAACGCTTAAAGTCGTGTCTGTTTTGGCTTTTTGAGAAAGACGATGAGTGAAGAATCTGGTATTTTTGATACTATAGAAAAAGAGGGAGAAATAGAATTATGTATGTAATTGCAGGACTTGGAAATCCGGGAAGAGAATATGAGGGAACCCGCCACAATGTGGGATTTATGACGCTGGATGCGCTGGCGGACAAGTATAACATTGATGTCCGGGAGAAAGCATTTAAGGGACTGATCGGAAAAGGCGTGATCGAGGGAAATAAGGTCATTCTGGTAAAGCCGCAGACGTATATGAACCTGAGCGGCGAGTGCATCCGTCAGGTGATGGATTATTATAAGGTAGATCCAGCGGAGTTTATCGTGATTTATGACGATATCAGCCTGGTTCCGGGCGGCATCCGGATCCGCAAAAAAGGCAGCGCGGGCGGCCACAATGGAATCAAAAATATCATCGCCCATCTGGGAACGCAGGAATTTCCACGCGTGCGGATCGGTGTGGGCGAGAAGCCGGCGCGCATGGATCTGGCAGACTATGTGCTGGGACGTTTTCCGAAAGAGGAAGCCGAAACGATGACGACGGCGTTTAAGGACGGTGCGGCGGCAGTCGTGGATATGATGACAGAGGGCGTTGAGGCGGCGATGAACCATTTTAACGGCGCGGCGCGCGGGGAGAAGGAGAAGCTAGAGAAGCAGAAGGCGGAGAGGAAGGAGGAAGTCAAGACACAATGAGCGATTTATTTGCAAATCCGTTAGAGGAGATGATCGAGTTTCAGGATCTCAAGACGGATTTACAGCGCGGACAGGGACCGCTTCTTGTCACGGGATGCCTGGATTCGCAGAAGGTGCATCTGCTGTCCGAGCTTTCGGATCTGACGCCCTGGAAGCTGATTGTCACCTACGATGATTCGAGGGCGCGGGAGATCTGTGAGGATTACCGGTGCTTTGATACGGATATTTCGCTGTACCCGGCGAGGGATCTGCTGTTTTATACGTCGGATATCCACGGAAACCTGCTGACGAAACAGCGGATTCAGGTCATGCGGCGGGTCCTGGAGAGTTCCGGCGGCGTGGTGGTCACGACGATCGACGGGCTGATGGAACATCTGCTGCCGCTTGCGTGGATGAAAGAGCGGAGTCTCACGATCGGGACAGAAGATGTGGTCGAGGTCGGGAAGCTGACGCACGCCCTGGCAGAAATGGGATATGAGAAGGTCGCGCAGGTTGAGGGATCAGGGCAGTTTTCGGTGCGCGGCGGTATCATTGACATTTTCCCGCTGACGGAGGAGGTGCCGTACCGGATCGAGCTGTGGGGCGACGAGGTCGATTCGATCCGTACCTTCGACCCGGAGAGCCAGCGATCGATCGAGCAGGTGGATGAGGCAGTGATCTATCCGGCGACGGAGATGGCGCTGACGCCGGAGCAGATTCAGGATGGAACCGAGGCGATCGAGAAAGACCGCAGGAAATACGTGAAAAAGCTCCGGGATGCCATGAAGACGGAAGAGGCGTACCGGATGGATTCGGCTGTCTCGGAGGTCTTAGAGGGGCTTCGCGAGGGCTTCCGGGTGCATGGGCTGGGAAGCTATATCCGGTATTTCTGCAAGGAAACGGTATCGTTTTTAAACTATTTTCCAGTCGATGAGCTGACGATTTTCCTGGATGAGCCGCTGCGCTTGAAGGAAAAAGCAGAGACGACCGAGACGGAGTTCCGGGAGAGCATGTCGCACCGTCTCGAGGGCGGCTATCTGCTTCCGGGGCAGACTTCCTTCCTCTATTCGGCGAAGGAGACGCTGGCGATGGCAATGCGCCCGCGCACTCTTTTACTGCTGGGGCTGGATCAGAAGCTCTCCGGCATGACGGTTAAGAAAAAATACAGTCTGAGCGTTAAAAATGTCAATTCCTACCAGAATGGATTTGAGCTTTTAATCAGCGATCTGGCGCGCTGGAAGAAGGAAAAATACCGGGTGGTATTGCTGGCTGGTTCGCGGACGCGCGCGAGCCGTCTGGCGGGCGATCTGCGGGAGTATGATTTAAGTGCCTTCTGCCCGGATGAGGGCGAAAACACCGTGAAACCGGGTGAAATCCTGGTGACTTACGGAAAGCTGCATCGGGGATTTGAATATCCGCTGATTAAGTTCGTCGTGATCACCGAGGGAGACATGTTCGGCGGCGGACGGGGGCGGAAAAAGAAGAAAAAGACCTCCTACCAGGGTAAGAAAATCCAGAGCTTTTCCGAGCTTTCGATCGGCGATTATGTGGTGCATGAGAGCCACGGACTCGGCATTTACCGGGGCATTGAGAAGATCGAGCAGGACAAGGTCGTCAAGGATTACATCAAGATTGAGTACCGCGACGGCGGTAATCTCTATCTTCCGGCGACCCGCCTGGAGGGAATCCAGAAATATGCCGGTTCGGATGCCAGGACGCCGAAGCTCAATAAACTGGGCGGAATGGAATGGAATAAGACGAAGAGCAAGGTGCGCGGTGCGGTCCGTGATATTGCAAAGGATCTCGTCGAGCTTTATGCAGCGCGTCAGCGGAGCGAGGGCTACCAGTATGGACCGGATACGGTCTGGCAGAGGGAATTTGAGGAAATGTTCCCGTTTGAGGAGACGGAGGATCAGCTGGAGGCGATCGAGGCGACCAAAAAAGACATGGAAAGCCGCCGCATCATGGACCGCCTGATCTGCGGCGACGTTGGATACGGCAAGACGGAGATAGCGCTCCGGGCGGCATTTAAGGCGATTCAGGAGGGTAAGCAGGTTGTGTATCTGGTGCCGACCACAATTTTGGCGCAGCAGCATTACAATACCTTTGTGCAGAGGATGAAGGATTTCCCAGTGCGGGTCGATATGCTGTCGCGTTTCCGCACGGCGGGCGAGCAGAAAAAAACGCTGGAAGATCTGAAAAAAGGGCAGGTGGACGTCGTGATCGGAACGCACCGCGTCCTTTCTAAGGATGTTGTCTTTAAAAATCTGGGGCTTCTGATCATCGATGAGGAACAGCGCTTCGGTGTGGCACATAAGGAAAAGATCAAGAAATTAAAGGAAAATGTAGACGTTCTGACGCTGACGGCGACGCCGATTCCGCGTACCCTGCATATGAGTCTCATTGGCATCCGGGATATGAGTGTCCTGGAGGAACCGCCGGTGGACCGCCTGCCGATTCAGACCTACGTCATGGAGTACAACGACGAGATGGTGCGCGAGGCGATTCACAGGGAGCTGGCGCGGGGCGGACAGGTATATTATGTCTACAACCGTGTCAATAACATCGACGAGGTGGCAAACCATGTGGCGGCTCTGGTGCCGGAGGCAAACGTCGTGTTCGCCCACGGGCAGATGCACGAACATGAACTGGAAAAAATTATGCTGGATTTCGTTGAGGGCAATATCGACGTTCTGGTGTCTACGACCATCATTGAGACGGGACTGGACATTCCGAATGCGAACACGATCATCATCCACGACGCCGACCGGCTGGGGCTGTCGCAGCTCTACCAGATCCGCGGTCGCGTCGGACGTTCCGGGCGGACTTCGTATGCGTTTCTCATGTACCGGCGCGACAAGCTGCTGCGTGAGGAGGCGGAAAAACGTCTGCAGGCGATCCGTGAATTTACGGAGCTGGGAAGCGGTATCAAGATTGCGATGCGCGATCTGGAGCTGCGCGGTGCCGGAAATCTTCTGGGCGCGGAACAGCATGGCCACATGCAGGCGGTCGGTTATGACCTGTACTGCAAGCTCTTAAACGAGGCGGTGCTGGCACTTCGCGGTAAGAACGAAGCCGAGGACTTCGAGACGGTGGTGGACTGCGACATCGACGCGTATATTCCGCCGTCCTACATCCGCAATGAATATCAGAAACTCGACGTTTACAAGCGGATTTCCGGTATTGAGAACCAGGAAGAGTACATGGATATGCAGGATGAGCTGATCGACCGCTTTGGCGAGATTCCACGTTCGGTGGAGAACCTGTTAAAGATCGCCGATCTAAAAGCGCTTGCTCATCAGGCGGGTGTCGTGGAGGTCGATGTAAAGAAGCAGGATATCACGATTCAGATGTACCAGAAAGCCGATCTGGACGTCTCCGGCATTCCGGCGCTGATGGAGAAATATAAGGGCACGCTGACCTTCAGGACGGGTGATGTGCCGTCGTTCTATTACCGCGACGTGCGGCAGAAACATACGGACTGCGAGACGATGCTTGTGAAGGCGCGGGAGATTCTTTCCGGGCTCGCGGCGCTGGCGAAAGAGTAGTTTTTAATTGTGTAGAAAAGATTGAAAGTATATTTGAAATGAAAATATATTTTTAATATTGACATATATAATCAAAGATGATAATATATAATCAAATTAAAGCTTGTTTACTAAATTTAAAGAAGGGAGGGATTCCAATGCAGCAAAAATGTGGGATGCTCATTAATAATGTGAATAACGTTAAGAAGTGGTTTTATGAAAAAAATTATGAGTATTTTATTGTCGATAGTTATGTCAACTTCATTGGTAATCCCAACATTTGCGGAAGCGCCGCCATATTCAATAGATAAAGTGGCAACAAAGGTTGTGATTGATCAACATGAATTGAGAGATATTTATGATAAATATGCTTCGGTAACGGATGAAACTGTTGTGGAAGATATGTTAATGGAAGATTTTGGTTTTTCAAGATCGGAAGTTAAAGAATTATTGGAAGTAAGCAAAAGTGGTAGTGGAGGATCTACAGGTGCTTCGAGGGCATCTAGTATAACTGGAAGATTACCAGCAACAGCTGCTATAGGAACCGTTGTAAATATTGTGTATACAATTGATTTGCAAGAAATGAAAGATTTAGCGACAATAACTAATTTTATCGCAAGACAGGTAGGCGGAGCAGGAGCAGGGGTAGCAGTGGCAGCACTTGTTGCTAAAACAGTTTTAGCAGCTGCACAAAAGGGTGGCATAAACTATGCAAAAGTTACAATATCTTATACATATGGCTATAATAATGATGGAGTATTAGGGTGGACGCCAGGTTATACCAAGTATGAGTATTGGTAATAAAAAAGGGAGATGCAATGAAAGAGAATAGAGTATCAAATGAATTCCGTCAAGGAAGAGAAGCAACGTTTGCCGCTTTATTAATGGAACTGTGTCTTTGTGGGGAGCGAATTGCTTCCATAATGGGAATTAGAAATTGGTATGATCAGGTGGGAACTGTTAGAATTTTTCTTTGTATTTTGATTTTTTGTTATTATTATATAATTAAAAAACCAAGATTATTAGATACGCCTGAATGGTATGAGCTAATGAAAAAAGATAGAGTGATTTATGGAATGTGGATCTTGGAAATGATAATATTAGTTAGTAGTATTGGAACTTGAGTGAAAAACAAAGGGGGCGTCAGTTGCTCCCTTTGTTTCTATAAATTATGAGATTGGGAATTTTATGAAGAATAATTATTTAAGTGAACGAGAAATGAATGTTATGCAGGTTTTGTGGAAGTATGAAAAACCCATGACGGTGACAGAAATTGTAGAATCTGAAAAAGAATTGACAACGCCAACAGTCCATACTGTGTTAAGAAAATTGCTTGATAAGGGTTATGTTCAGGTTATTGATACAGTTCAGACTGGAAAAGTTTTTGCTAGGCGATATAAAGCGAAAAAGACTCAGGATGAAGAAATAGAAGAAAAAATAGAAAAATGTATGAAAAATTCTAGAAATCCTATGTCCTTTGTAAATACAATAACAGCAGCTTTGTTGAATGGAGCAGTAGATGAAGAGTCGGTTATTGACGAATTAGAACGTATAGTTCAAAAAAGAAAAAAAGAGATTTTATGAAAATAACATATACATCAATTTTATCGGCAATATGTAGTTCAATTTTGCTATTGGGTTTTTTGTCGGTTTATATATGGAAAAAGCAAGAAAATTATAGCTTGTATGAAGTAAAATTACTTATTTTTTGCACTGTACTAACAGGAGTAAGATTATTTTTTCCAATAGATATTTGCGGAATAAGTCATACGATAGGAATAAAAATATTATATCCAGAACTTTGTCGCTTTATGCGGGGGAAAATAGGATTTTTAAGTCATTTTTCTGTACTTTTTTTGATTAGTTTACTTGGAAGTTTTCTTATCTTAGTGCAAAAAAGTTTATCATATATATCATTTATAAAATTAATAAAAGAAATAAGACCGATAGAGTATATTCGTGTTAAAAAGTATAAAAAAGTGAAAAAAATACCAATATTGAAAGTTGATAGTATAGAAGATCCATTTATTGTTGGTATAAAAAATCCGTATATAATAATACCGAATATAGATGAAGAAACAAAAAAAATAGTACTCTTGCATGAAGTGGGACATTACATTAAAAGAGATTTATTTTTAAAGTGTTTTTTTGAAATATTATGTCTTTTATACTGGTGGAATCCGTTAGTATACATAGTTCGGTATTATTTTTCTAACATATTAGAAATAAGAAATGATTTAATTGTTTGTAATGAGTTATCTGAAATAGAAAAAATTCATTATGTTGAAATATTGTTAAAAATGTCTAGGACAAAAGCGTTAAAAAGGAGAGGAACACTATCTTTTTTTAATGGAAGTTTTTTGAAAATTAGAATTTCTTCTATATTGAATGAAGAACAAAAAAAACAGGTCAATATTAAGTTGTTCTTTTTCTTAATTGCTATTATATTGTCTGGTACAATAGTAATAGAACCAGTAGCTGATTTGAAGTTGCATGCACCGTATTTTGAAGAAGATGATATAGTCAAAAAAAATAACTTTTTTGTAAAGACAGAAAACGGGTATGAATTATATATGAATGGTACATATATAGGAACATTGGATGAAATACCAAATGAATTAAAGAATATTAATATTAGGAGGAAATAAAAATGAAAAAAACGATCAGAATTTTAGCAGTAATAATTGCTATGACATGTATTTTTTCAGGGACTGCGTTTGCACAAGAGAAAGAGGTGGCTGTTGAAAAATCGAGTTCAATAGCTAGAGCAGATGTTATAAAATATGTTTATAAAGTTGAAAACGGGAAATTATATAGAAGATTATATAATTATTCTAAGGATACGTGGCTGGGAGATTGGGAACTGTGTGACTAAAGTAATAATATGATAATTATATTTAATAAATATGTACACTACTTTTTACGCTTTGAATTTAAAGTAATGTAAAAATTTTATAGCGTGAAGTTTGAAGTTGAGAAATTGCCTTGACAAATAATAAATTTCGCTTATAATACAGAATATACTCAATAACCTTACAAAGGCAATGAAGGGAACAAGTAGAGATCCGCAGGAGAGCGCACAGAAAGCAGCCGGATGATGAGAGGCGCGCGTGAACCGGATATTCGAATACATCCCGGAGCTTCGCACCGAAGAATCTAAAATCGGATCCGATGAAAAGGCTGCGTGGAAAATGTGCGGCGGTTGATTTGGTAGGCTGCGACGTGAGAGACACACGTTATCCGGTCACGGTATCAGAGGGTACCGGCAGAGGCAGATGGGCGCGAGCTGTCTGCGAACAAAGGTGGTAACACGGGAATTTTGCCCCGTCCTTTTTGGAGGACGGGGCTTTTTTATTTTATAGAAAAATGTGTCTTGTGAAATCACAGACGTTCCAAAGTACCTTTATTGTTCTGTTTTGAGAATGATTTTCGGAGAGAAAATAAAGGATGAATCGGATGTATTTTTGAAAAAAGGAATCCCGTGGAGAAGCAAAACGAGTAAGCAAAATTATTTTTTATAAAAAGGAGTAAACAGGAAAATGCAGATTTACGAAGAATTAGTAGCCAGAGGTCTGATCGCCCAGGTTACAAACGAAGAAGAGATCAAAAAACTGGTCAACGAAGGAAAAGCCGTTTTCTACATCGGTTTTGACCCGACCGCAGACAGCCTTCATGTAGGACATTTCATGGCACTGTGCCTGATGAAACGTCTGCAGATGGCAGGCAACAAGCCGATCGCATTACTTGGCGGCGGCACCGGCATGATCGGCGATCCGTCCGGACGTACGGATATGCGCCAGATGCTGACACCGGAGACGATCCAGCATAACTGCGACTGCTTCAAAAAGCAGATGAGCCGTTTCATCGATTTCTCTGATGACAAGGCGCTCTTAGTCAACAACGCAGAGTGGCTGATGAATCTGAATTATGTAAACTTACTGCGCGAGGTTGGTCCGCATTTCAGCGTCAACCGTATGCTGACCGCTGAGTGCTACAAGCAGAGAATGGAGAGAGGCTTAAGCTTCTTAGAGTTCAACTACATGATTATGCAGAGCTACGACTTCTATATGTTATACCAGAAATACGGCTGCAACATGCAGTTCGGCGGCGATGATCAGTGGAGCAATATGTTAGGCGGTACCGAGCTGATCCGCAGAAAGCTTGGCAAGGACGCACACGCAATGACCATCACCCTGCTGTTAAACTCCGAGGGCAAGAAGATGGGTAAGACCCAGTCCGGCGCTGTATGGCTGGATCCGAACAAGACATCCCCGTTCGAGTTCTACCAGTACTGGAGAAACGTAGCCGATGCCGATGTATTAAAGTGCCTGCGTATGCTGACCTTCCTGCCGCTTGAGCAGATCGATGAGATGGACAAATGGGAAGGCAGCCAGTTAAATACTGCAAAAGAGATCCTGGCTTACGAGCTGACCAAGCTGGTACACGGCGAGGAAGAGGCTGAGAAGGCACAGGCAGCAGCGAAAGCACTGTTCTCCAGCGGAAATGCAGCCAATATGCCGACCTACGAACTGACTGAGGATGATTTCAACGGTGATGAGATCGATATTCTCTCCATCCTGCAGAAATCCGGTCTGGCTCCGTCCCGTTCCGAGGCAAGAAGAAATGTCGAGCAGGGCGGCGTATCTGTAGACGGAAACCAGGTAAAAGATATCAAGGCAGTCTTCACGAAGGATCAGCTCGCTGGCGAAGGAATGGTTGTCAAGAGAGGTAAGAAGAACTTTAAGAAGGTTGTTTTAAAATAAGTGGAGATGTTCCGCCAGAATCTTCACCCCATACAAATCAGAATCACGCCGCCGGCGATCTCTGCCGGGCTTTCAAGCGAAGCCCGGAGAGATGTCCGGCGGCGGTTCCGATCATGGAGAGAAGCAGAGCAAATCCGAAACCATATCTTACATTCACTCCCACAAAAATTACCCAAATTTTACATAAACGATACCAAAATATGATTTCTGTAAATCCAGGAATCTTTTATACTGCGTACTGTAAGAAATCAAGGATAAAAAACTCTGAGAGAAAAAAGAGAGAGGAAAGAGGAATTTTATTATGAAGAAAAATATTCAGAAAACAATCGCAGTATTAGGAGCAGCCGTTCTGGCAACTGGAATGGTAGGATGTGGTTCCAGCAATACAAATACAAGTGCAGCAGACACAAGCGCAGACAGCAGCGCAGCTGAAAGTGGTGCAGCAGCAGATACAACCGAGAACAGCGCAGATACAAAAGATTTAAGTGGTTCTATCACCCTGGCAGGTTCCACTTCGATGGAAAAATTTGCAAATGCACTGGCAGAAACGTTCATGGAGAAATATCCGAACGTGACCGTACAGGCTGAATTTACCGGCTCTTCCGCAGGTATCGAGTCCGTGCTGGCAGGTCAGTGTGATGTCGGTGATTCTTCCAGAGCATTAAAGGATGATGAGAAAGCAAAAGGTGCTGTTGAAAATATCGTAGCCATCGATGGTATCGCCGTTGTCGTTGACCCGTCCAACGCTGTAGATGGTCTGAGCAAGGACGAGCTGACCGGCATTTACGACGGAAGCATCACAAACTGGAAGGATGTAGGCGGCAGCGATATGCCGATTGTCGTAGTCGGACGGGAAGCAGGTTCCGGTACAAGAGGCGCATTTGAGGAGCTTCTGGGTCTGGAAGATGCCTGCAAATATGCAAACGAGCTGGATTCCACCGGTGCAGTTATGGCAAAAGTAGCATCTACACCGGGTTCCATCGGATACGTTTCCCTGGATGTAGTCGATGATACCGTTAAGGCAGTTAAACTGGATGATGTAGAGCCGACGGAGGAGAACATCAAGGCAGGCAGCTATTTCTTAAGCCGTCCATTCGTTATGGCAACCAAGGGAGAAATTTCTGAGCAGAACGAGCTGGTACAGGCGCTGTTTGACTATGTATACTCTGCAGAAGGCGATGACCTGATTAAATCTGTAGGCCTGATTACTACGAAGTAAGAAACTGCATCGGAATTTGTGAATGTGGATAAAATTACCGGTGAAAACCGGTAAGGATAGAAAAATCAGAAATTCACGAATATACATAATATTGAATAGATTCAAATAATATCGAGTCGCTTGCAGTCAAGCCGCAGAAAGGAAACTCTGCTTTGACCGAAAGCGGCTCGCTGTTCAATCCGGGACAGGAGAGACATATGCACGAAAAGAAATTTACCATTTTTGGAAGCCATGCCACGAAATCAGCGGTAGAGAGGGCAGCGGAAATTATTTTTACCGCCTGCGGCCTGCTGGCAGTGGTGGCAGTTTTTTCAATTACCTTATACATGATTATCAGCGGTACCCCGGCACTTTTTAAGGTGGGTGTTCCGGAAATCTTATTTGGAACCGTCTGGAAGCCGACTGGAAATCCGGCGTCTTTCGGAATTCTCTACGTTATTTTAACCTCCATCGTCGGAACCTTTCTGGCGATCCTGATCGGTGTTCCGATTGGGCTGTTTACCGCCATCTTTCTGGCAGAGGTTGCGCCGCCGAAGGTAGCGGCAGTGGTCCGCCCGGCAGTTGAGCTTCTGGCAGGTATTCCGTCGGTTATCTACGGACTCTTAGGAATTTTGATTTTAAATCCCCTGATGTATAAGCTGGAAATGAAAATCTTTGCCGGTTCCACGACGCATCAGTTTACCGGCGGTGCGAACCTGATATCGGCGGTTCTGGTTCTGGCAATCATGATTCTTCCGACCGTCATCAATATCAGCGAGGCGTCGCTTAGGGCAGTCCCGAAACATTTAAAAAGCGCATCGCTGGCGCTCGGTGCAACACATATCCAGACGATTTTCAAAGTAATCGTTCCGGCGGCGCACTCCGGCATCATCACGGCGGTGGTTTTAGGCTGCGGACGTGCGATCGGGGAGGCAATGGCGATCAGCCTGGTATCTGGAAGTTCAGTCAATCTGCCGCTTCCATTTAACTCCGTCCGTTTCCTGACAACCGCGATCGTGGCGGAAATGTCTTATTCAGAGGGACTTCACCGGGAAGTGCTCTTTACCATCGGTCTGGTGCTGTTCGTATTTATCATGTTTATCAACACGGTGCTTAGCCGGATGTTTGTGAAGGAGGGCGGCGCAAATGACCGATAATAGAATGAAAAGTATTTACCAGAAGCGCACCCGCATCGGGGACAATATCTTAAAAGTGCTGATTTATCTGGCAGCTGGCGTGGCGATCGCGCTGTTAGTTGGCATCATGGGATATGTGTTTGTGCGCGGCCTGCCGCAGGTTTCCTTGCAGCTTCTGTCCACGGTGCAGAGCTCCCTCAAGGGCACCTTTGGTATTCTGGGAAATATCATCAACACGATTTACATCATTGTAATTACCCTTATCATTGCAGCGCCGATCGGAATCGGCTCCGCCATTTATCTGAACGAATACGCAAAGCCGGGAAAACTGGTGCGGACGATTGAATTTACAACTGAGATCCTGTCCGGTATTCCGTCGATTATTTTTGGCTTGTTCGGTATGGTCTTTTTCGGAATGACGCTGAAGCTGGGCTATTCGGTTCTGACCGGATCCTTCACGCTGACCCTGATGGTGCTTCCGCTGATTACGCGGAACACACAGGAAGCACTCAAAACCGTTCCGGACAGCTACCGCAGCGGCGCATTGGGAATCGGTGCAACGAAATGGTATATGATCCGGACGATCCTGCTGCCGAGCGCGGCACCGGGTATTCTGACCGGCGTCATCCTTTCGATTGGCCGTATCGTGGGCGAGTCGGCGGCGCTTCTGTTTACTGCCGGAAGCGGCTTCCAGCTTCCGAAAAACCTGTTTGGAAAACTGTTTGAGTCGAGCGGCACGCTGACCATCCAGCTCTACCTGTCGATGCAGAAAGCAAAATACGATCAGGCGTTTGGAATCGCGGTCGTGCTTCTGATTATCGTGCTGGGAATCAACCTGCTGACGAGATTTTTGACCAACCGGTTTGATGTGACAAAATTAAAATAAAGTAAAAAATGAGGAAATGATATGGAGACAAAAATTTCTACGTTGGATTTGAATCTGTACTATGGAAACAATCATGCATTAAAAAATATCAATCTGGATATATATGAAAATCAGATCACAGCGTTTATCGGACCGTCCGGCTGCGGTAAGTCTACCTATTTAAAAACATTGAACCGCATGAACGATCTGGTGCCGAATGTAACAATCAATGGAAAGGTGTGGATCGACGGCGAGGATATCTATGATCCGAAGGTTGATACGACGCTTCTTCGCAAGAAGGTCGGCATGGTATTTCAGCAGCCGAACCCATTTCCGATGAGTATTTATGACAATATCGCGTATGGACCGCGGATTCACGGCATTAAGGGAAAAGCAGAGCTGGACGCGATTGTGGAGAAGAGTCTGCGCGGCGCGGCCTTGTGGGATGAGGTCAAGGATCGCCTGAAACGTTCTGCACTGGGACTTTCCGGCGGACAGCAGCAGCGTCTCTGCATCGCGCGTGCGCTGGCGGTTGAGCCGGAGATTCTCCTGATGGATGAGCCGACCTCGGCACTGGACCCGATTTCCACGCTGAAAATCGAGGATCTGATGGGCGAGCTTAAGAAGAATTATACCGTTGTCATCGTTACTCACAATATGCAGCAGGCGACCCGTATTGCGGACTATACGGCATTTTTCCTGGTGGGAGAGGTAGTCGAGTATGCACCGACGACGGATCTGTTCTCGCATCCGCGGGAGAAGAAGACGGAAGACTATATTACCGGACGGTTTGGATGATAGGCGTAAGATTGAGGATTTAAAAATAAGTAGAAAATCAGTTTACTGTTCAGAAGTGGAAAATTTCTGGGCAGAAAACAGGGGAGATGGAGAGGAGATACGGGATGGCGACGAGAGAGGCATTTATACAGGAGTTAGAAGGGCTGAATCAGGAATTGAACGCGATGAGCCAGATGGTGCAGGATGCGATTGACAGTAGTTTTCAAGCGCTTACCGAGCATAATGAAGAGCTGGCACAGAAGGTTATCAAAGGCGACCGCGATGTGGACAATATGGAGCGAAAGATCGAGACACACTGCCTGACGCTGATGTTAAAGCAGCAGCCGGTTGCCAGTGATCTGCGCCATATCTCGACGGCGCTGAAGGTTGTGACCGATCTGGAGCGGATGGGCGATCAGGCGGCGGACATTGCCGATCTGTCCCTGCGTTTGGAGGATGCAGATATTAGTCTTGTAAGCAAACATCTTCCGGCCATGGTGGCAAATGTGAAAACGATGGTAAAGGATGCGATTCACGCGTTTATTGAGCGTGACACCGAGATGGCGGAGACATTCGAACAGAGGGATGATCTGATCGATGCCTTCTTTGAGCGGGTAAAACGGGAAGTGATTGAGTTTCTGAAAAAAGACGGGGATAAATCCGATGTGGCAGTCGATCTTTTGATGGTTGCTAAGTATCTGGAGCGAATCGCCGATCACGCGGTCAATGTGTGCGAGTGGACAGAGTTCTCGGATACGGGGGCCGTGGGGGATGTGATGATTCTCTAGGTTTAATTAAAATCCGGGCATGAAAAATGAAAATTAGATGCCTGGATTTTTTCCGTTCCGCATAAAATAAATAGAATATGTGGAAATAACGTGGAGTGCGATATATCATGCGTGATATAGTGCTGGAACTTTTAAGTTCATACGGATATGCGGGAATGTTTGCCCTGATTCTAATTGAGAATTTGTTTCCGCCGATCCCGTCGGAAGTGATTTTAACCTTTGGTGGATTTATGACAACATATACACGGATGAACATAGCCGGGGCAGTTCTGGCAGCGACGGCGGGCTCGGTGCTGGGGGCGCTGATTCTGTATGAGCTGGGGCGGCACATTCCCGTGCAGAAGTTTTATGCATTTTTGGGCGGGGCATGGGGAAAACGGCTGGGAGTAGAAGTGGAAGATGTGAAAGATGCAGACGGATGGCTGGAGAGAACGGGACGGTCAGCCGTCTTTTTTTGCCGGTTCGTTCCGATCATCCGAAGCCTGATCTCGATTCCGGCGGGGATGGCAAAGATGGAACTGCTGCCGTTTCTCCTGCTGACAACAGCGGGCAGTCTTATCTGGAATACGGTGCTCATCGGAGCCGGCGCGGTGGCGGGGGCATCGTGGGAACGTATTCTGGTGCTGTTAAAAACATATTCCCGCTTCGCCATGATGGGAGCGGGAATCTTGGGATTTGCGGTGGCGAGTGTGTATTTTCGGAAACGATAACAACAGGAGAGTGAAAATTCATGCAGAAAGAGTTTATTCATTCAAACAAAAATATATGGTGTCATTCTTTACTTCCAGCCGTGCCGTCCCATCGATCACCAGCTGTTCCAGATATGGGCGCAGGTGGCGTTCCTGACGGATGAGCTGGTCGTAGGTACCGATGTGCATTCCGATCAGGCGTCGGCTTGCCTGATAAAATTCATCACGCGTCATCGGTCTCTGCAAAAGCTTTGCCAGCTCTGCGAGACGCAGACGGATAAGATCCATATTTTTGTCCGCCAGTTCCTGGATATTGCCATCAAATGGGCCTTTGTGCGATAAAATCCAATGCTGGTAAGGCAGTTTTGTGATTGCTTCCTTGCTTTTCAGATCCAGACCGACGTGGTCGCAGTATGGAAGCTTGACGTGACGCAGGACATTTTCGGTTAAAAGCGCGTCTCCGGCAAAGCAGACGCCGTCCGGTGTGCCGATGACGATGTGGTCGAGGGAATGCCCCGGCAGATGGTGAACCGGGAAGGTTACGCCGCAGAGTGTCACGGAAGTATCCTCCGGCTGGATGATACAGTCAACCGGGCAGCGCTGCTCGGTGTCGATGGAAATCTTTTCCTCCTCGGAGCGCCCGAAATAATTGGTATACCGTTCCAGCGCCGCCTGGGAGGCGATCAGCCCGGCTTCGCCAAGCGACATAGCCAGTGGAATCTGAAAGGCTTCGCGCAGGCGTTTGCTGTTTCCATGATGGTCGATGTGCGCGTGGGAAACGATCAGCCCCGCCGGGGTCAGCCCGGCGTCTTTCAGAGAGCCGACCAGCTCGTCATATTCCTTTGAGTAACCATTGTCAAACAGGATGCAGCGGGTGTCGTCGATGCGGTAGATGCCGACGGCTGTTTTGCCAAGCAGGCAGTCTGTATTTCCAGAAACGTGTATGAGTTCCACGGAAAGAGTCCTCCTTTTATCATGAATAACACAAAAAGCGACGGCTGAGATATCTCCGCTGTCGCTTTTTAAGAATGCGTCTGATAGGAATCGAACCTACGCCTCAGGCTCCGGAGGCCGGCGCTCTATCCACTGAGCTACAGACGCATTACTTGTATGATACTATAATATTTAGAAAATTGCAAGTTTTTTTTCGGAAATACCGCTTGCCGAGTAACCAAATCACCGCTATAATATTAACAATCGAATAAGTCAGGAGGCGGTCGGGTGGGAGAACCGAAAAAGAAACCGGGACGCAGCCGGAAGAACGGAACGGATTGGGAACTGCGCCGCTATGTGATGCTGCTTGCGGCGGTGATTGTATTGATTCTGATTGGCGCGGTGGCGATGTTTTCCGGGAAAATAACAAACATTCTGGGGAAAAAGGATGGCTTACCGGCAGAAATGGTGGATACAGGCGGATCTGGAATGGTGATTGAGCCGGACACGAAAGAATATATTCAGGACTTTGGCGGATGTATTCTGACAGAGAATGGCGAGCCGGGGATCACAGAGCTGATGAATACTTATTTTCAGGCGGTTTCCGACTGTGATATGGATACGTTTGTGAAGTTGTTTACCTCACAGGATACGAGTGAGGAAGAACACTACCGTCAGGAATTTGAAGAACAGAAGCAGTACATTTCCGGGTACCAGAATGTGAAATGTTATACGACGCCGGGGCTTAGGGACGGTGAGATGGCAGCGTATGTGTATTATGAGATTTTGTATACGGGCGTGGAGACACCGGCACCGAGTCTGGTGCGGATCTATGCGATCCGGGCGGAGGACGGAAGCTGGCAGATCGATGACGGGAAAATGTCCGAAGAGCTGACGCAGTATTTTGAAGAGCTGTCGGTCAATGAGGATGTGCGCCTTCTCAGTAAGCAGACGGATGAAGCAATGGATGCGGCGATGGAGCAGGATGAAGCGCTGAAAGAGCGCGTGGAATTTATGAAACAGGGCGCATCTTATATGCAGGAGGAGTCAGAACCGGCTGTGTCAAATCCTTAAAATGCTTTATTGAATTCGTCTGGCTGGAAAAATAAAGTTTTTAAGGTGTGGAAAGCTGAAAAGCGGATATGCCGGAGTATGGAGAAATGATTGATATCATATAAGATATAAAACCGATTGATTTATAAAAAGTGAAAGTACAGATATAGAAAGACAAAGAGGCACAAAGAATGGATGTAAAAGATTTTTATTATGATTTACCGCAGGAGTTAATTGCACAGGATCCGCTGGAAGATCGTTCTTCTTCCCGGCTTTTAGTGCTGGATAAAAAGACGGGTGAGATGCAGCATAAGGTGTTTAAGGATATTGTCAATTATCTTCATCCGGGCGATTGCCTGGTGATCAATGACACAAAGGTTATCCCGGCGCGTCTGATCGGAAGCAAGGAGGGAACGGATGCACATATCGAGATTCTTCTTCTGAAACGTCGTGAGAACGATATCTGGGAGACACTGGTAAAGCCGGGTAAAAAGGCAAAACCGGGAACCGTAATTAATTTTGGCGATGGTTTGTTAAAAGGAACCGTCATTGATGTGGTAGAAGAGGGAAATCGTCTGATTCAGTTCTCCTATGAGGGGATCTTCGAGGAGATTCTTGACCAGCTTGGCCAGATGCCGCTTCCACCGTATATTACACACCGTCTGAAAGATAAAAACCGTTATCAGACCGTTTATGCAGAACATGAGGGATCCGCGGCTGCTCCGACTGCCGGACTTCATTTTACCAAGGAACTGCTGGCACAGATTCAGGAGATGGGAGTGAAGATCGCGCATGTGACACTCCATGTGGGTCTGGGAACCTTCCGACCGGTCAAGGTTTCAAATGTTTTAGATCATCATATGCATTCGGAGTTTTACCGCATCGAAGAAGACGCTGCTAATATGATTAATGAGACGAAGAAAAATGGCGGACGCATTATCTGTGTCGGTACGACAAGCTGCCGGACGCTGGAATCCGCAGCAGCCGAGGACGGCACGATCCGCGCATGCAGCGGCTGGACGGACATTTTCATTTATCCAGGCTACCAGTTCAAGATTCTGGACTGCCTGATCACAAACTTCCACCTGCCGGAGTCCACGCTCGTCATGCTGGTATCCGCACTGGCAGGCAGAGAACATGTGCTCACGGCGTATGAAGAGGCGATCCGGCAGAGATATCGGTTCTTTAGTTTTGGGGATGCTATGTTTATCCAGTAGAGAAAAGGGATGTATGAAAAAGACTCATAGTGAAAGGCTATGGGTCTTTTTATTTCGAAAAATGTTTGAAAAACGGCACACCGCGTTCTCGTTACTTTAGCCTGCAAATAAAAA
>NZ_QULJ01000012.1:0-1769 GCF_003481505.1 Clostridium sp. OM05-5BH
GAAGATATTAACCCCAGAAGTTGAGAAATACTTACAGGAACTCGTGCAGCAGATAGCTGACGATAAAGGTTTTACCGTTCATTTATTTGAATGTAGTGAAGGTGATCATGTTCACTGTTTTGTATCAGCTCCACCAAAGCTGTCAATAACAGCCATTATCAAGTATCTGAAGGGGATCACAGGCAGGAAATTATTCGAACGTTTTCCGGAAATAAGAAACCAGTTGTGGAAGGGAGAACTGTGGAACCATTCCTATTATGTGGAAACGATCGGATCCGTATCTGAGGAAAATATTCGTCGTTATATTGAACATCAGAGCAAGTCGTATTAATTCAATGTGAATTGTAAATATTCATATGCATGGCAGTCTGAAGGGGGGAGGAGAATGCTGTTGTCTCACAGAACATCGGTTAATATCCGGCCGGAATATTCTAATATGATAGGGCATATGTGTTACGCTGCTTCCAAGCTCTGGAATGTCTGCAACTATGAACGCCGTCGATATAAAGAATTGGGGATGGAGAAGTATCCTGACTGGTATTATCAGAAGAAAGCGCATAAAGGAGATCTGTGGTATAGACAGCTTCCGTCCCAGACAGCGCAGGAGACCTGCAAGCAGCTGGATAAAGCCTGGAAATCATTTTATGCTCTTAAAAAGACCGGTGGGATCAAAGAGCCAAATCCACCGCGATTTAAACAGGACAATATACCGATCACTTATATGCAGATGGGAATCCGGCACGAGAAAGGTTCCGACCAATTGCGGCTGTCTCTGTCAAAGGATCTGAAAAGCTATATGGAAGAAGCTTATGGGATTCATGAAAAATTTCTATATCTTGAAAATAAGATTTTCAGGAACATGGATCACATAAAACAGCTGCGGATCTATCCACCGGAAGATGGAAAATGTGACCTTATTGTTATCTATGAGGTCAAGGAGCCAGAACCGCTTCCTCAGAATGGTCATTATTTATCAATTGATCTTGGACTTCATAATCTGATGACCTGTTATGATTCCGGAAATGGAAAAACTTTTATTCTGGGAAGGAAATATCTTTCGCTGGAAAGATACTTTCACAAAGAAATCAGCAGGGTTCAATCAATATGGTATGCACAGCAGGTGGAAAACGGCATAAAATATCCCCGATCATCGAAACACATCAAAAGGATTTATCGGAAAAAACAGAACGCAGTAAAGGATTACCTTCATAAGGTGACCAGATGGCTTGCAGAATACTGTAAAAAAGAAAGGATAAGCTGTGTAATCATAGGAGATATCCGAAATATCCGTAAAGGAAAAGATATAGGGCACAAGACAAACCAGAAGTTTCACGGACTGCCGTATAATAAACTGTATATCATGTTGGAATATAAACTAAAACTGTATGGAATATCACTGACAAAACAGGAAGAAAGCTATACCAGCCAGTGCAGCCCGTTTTCACCAGAACTATCAAAAAGATATGCAGAAGCATCAAACAGAAAAGAGCGTGGCATGTATATAACGGATGGAGTAAGATATAATGCGGATGCAGTAGGAGCATTTAATATCCTGCGTAAATATCTTTCCGTATCCGGAAAACAGAAAGAACTGTCCGTAACCGGACTAAAGAATCCAGAAATAATAAAAGTAGCTGTATAGCCGAAAGGTAAGCAGTAGTGGTGTCATGGACGCACCCTGAAAAAAGGCGGTATCCCGCCAGATTTCAGATGCTCTGGTAACTTAGTTACCGAGTAGTTCACAATTTTATATTTTGATTTTGCCTTGA
>NZ_QULJ01000012.1:1779-72288 GCF_003481505.1 Clostridium sp. OM05-5BH
CTGGTAACTTAGTTACCGAGTAGTTCACAGTCTTAGTATCGGGTGTGTGTTCTGTTTGTGAGTGAAAAATGCCTGAATAAAAGACAGAAAAATAAAAAATTATACATATGATGACAGATTTTATCTTGTGAAACACCACATTTTCTAGTATAATAAGGGTATCAATCCATGGACGGATGTGACTGTGAACATGGAACTTTTTGGTGCAGTTACAAACATTTATGAACACCTATTTAGATGGAGAAGGGGGCGTTTTTATGGAGAAAAGTTATACAAAGATCTACACAACTGGAGCGACAGTACCGTTAAAGATTCGTCCAGGACATTTCGCAACAAACCATGCACATATCAATTATTACATTGATGTGACGACCCTGAAAGCGAGAACGAAAGAGGCGGAGGAAGTTGCACAGGCGCTGGTTGGCATGTATCTGTATGACACTGTGATCGACACGATTGTCTGCATGGAGGGCACGGAAGTTATCGGTGCTTTTCTGGCGGAGGAGCTGGCAAAGGGCGGTTTTCTCTCGACGAACGCGCACAAATCTATCTATGTAATCAGCCCGGAGTTCAACAACAACAGCCAGATCATTTTCCGTGACAACCTGATTCCGATGATCCGCGATAAACACGTGATGATCCTGATGGCATCCGTGACGACGGGACGCACCTTAAATAAGGCAGTTGAGAGCATCCAGTATTACGGTGGTATCTTACAGGGCGCATCGGCGATTTTCAGTGCGATGGATTCGCTGGATGGTGTGCCGATCAAGTCAGTCTTTGGCAAGAAGGATTTACCGGATTATACGTATTCAGATTACCGTGACTGCCCGCTCTGCAAGGCAGGAAAGAAGATTGATGCGCTGGTAAATACGTTTGGATATTCGCCGATGGGGTGATGCAGCGATCGGAAGCTGCTTCGTTTGATGAATACAGGATTTGTAAAAGCCGGATCGTTGAAATGAAACGCGATCCGAATGCGGGTGCTGCATGGCAGCAGAGAAACCATTGTTGATAAAGAGATAGATTTAGAGGGTTTGAGAACAGATAGTGGATACCGCAAAACCACAGAATCCGTGCACTGACCTGTCAGAAATAAGAAGATGGGGAGCAGAGGGATGGGAAAAAGGTTTTGCGGTATCTCTTTTTGTGTCAAAGGTGCCAAGGCACATTAATGAAAAAAATAACAGAAACAAGAATAAAGAAGGGAAAGAAAGAGGGATAAAAATGGATACACAGCAGATGTTTCAGGAACTGGATCGCCTTTATGCACAGGGAAAACTGGACGAAGCGGAAGAGAAAATGATGGGCTGGATGAAGGAAGGGCTGGATTCAGGGAACAAAAGCCTCTGCCTGATGATGTGCAATGAGATGGAAGGACTCTACCGGAATACCGGACGGGTTGCACAGGCAGTCGATATGGCGGATATGGCGCTGTCCCTGATTGCGGGGATGGGACTGGATGGTTCGATCCACCATGGAACGACACTTTTAAATGCGGCAACCGCGCGCCGGATGGCAGGAGATGTGGAGAAAGCGCTTTCCCAGTACCGGGAGGCGGAAGCGATTTTTAAGAATCTTGGAAAAACGGATGGCTATGAGATGGCAAGTCTCTACAATAATATCAGCCAGATTTATCAGGAACAGGAGGAACATGAAAAGGCGCTGGAATCGCTGGATAAGGCGCTGGAACTGATTAAAAAGATGGAGAACAGCGAGGCGGAGGTGGCAACGACCCATGTCAACCGGGCGCTATCCTTGATGGCGCTGGGACGGCTGGATGAGGCAGACGAGGAGTTAAAGGAAAGCCTGACCTTTTATGCGTCCCCGGAGGGCGTGCAGTCGGGACACTTTGGTTCGGCGCTGGCAGCAGCCGGGGAGCTGGCATGGCGGCGCGGCAATTATGATCAGGCGATCGGGCTGCTGGAAAAAGCGCTGATGGTAACGCAGTCCCGGTTTGGCGAGAGCGATGCGTGCGCGGTGATCCGCCAGAATCTGGAGATGATCAAAAAAGAAAAGGAAGAAAAAGGCATTACCGGAGCTGCAGACAAGAAGGAAGACAAGGGCGGAAACCCGAGCCACTGTGCGAGCTGTCAGTTCAAGGATGCGAAATTCTGAGATGGAAATTTTCTGGTTACTGTTCACGGGTAGGCACTTTTGGAACCGAAAGTGCCGTAAGAAAACGTGGTGGCAGCAGGAATTTGCCGTATTTAAATGCGAAGCCACGGCAAATTCCGTTACTGGGCATGTATGCGTGAACAGTAACATTTTCTGAAATAGATTCAGAAAGCGGAGAAAGGACAAGAAAAAGCCATAAAATCAGGTAGGAGGATCAGATGCAGGGACTGGAACTGGCAAAACGATATTATGAAGAAGTTGGGCGTCCGATGCTGGAGCGGGAATTTCCAGAGCTTCTGCCGCGGCTGGCGGCGGGGCTGGTGGGCGAAGGTTCGGAATGCCTGGGATTTGACGATGCGATATCGCAGGATCACGATTTCGGGGCGGGTTTCTGTCTGTGGTTTTCGGCGGAAGATTATAACCAGTACGGAAATGCGCTTCAGGATGCTTATGACCGTTTGTCAGGGGAGTTTGCAGGTGTTCCGGCACGCCTCACAAGTGCGCGGGGCGGTGGACGTGTCGGTGTGTTTGAGATAGAGGCATTTTACAGCCGTTTTATCGGGATGGAACAGCCGCCAAAGAGCCTGATGCGCTGGCTGCATCTGCCGGAAGATAAGTTGGCGGCAGTCGTGGGCGGGGCAGTATTTGAGGATGGACTGGGAGAATTTTCTGCGATCCGCGAGGCGCTCCGGAAGTATTATCCGGAGGATGTCCGGATCAAGAAGATCGCGGCGCGGGCAGCGAAAATGGCGCAGTCGGGACAGTATAATTATGGCCGCTGTATGCGGCGGGGCGATACGGTTGCGGCGATGCTGGCGCTCGATGAATTTGTGCGGCAGGCGATTTCGATGGTCTATTTACTAAACCGGACGTATATGCCTTACTATAAGTGGATGTTCCGGGGAATGGAAAAATTTCAGATATTGCCGGAGGTGGCGGAAAAAATCCGGGAGCTTTCGGTGATGGGAGATACGAGCGAGATGTGGAAGCCGCCGTTTCCCCCGGGATGGAATCCTTATGTAAACCAGTTGGATCCGCGTGTGGGTCGGATTGAGGAAATCTGTCAGGCGGTAGTTGGGGAACTGCGAAAACAGGGACTGACTGACAGCCGGGATGCATTTCTGGAAGCGCATACGTGGGAGATCATGAAACGGATTCAGGATCCGGAGCTGAAAAAATGTCATGTGATGGAAGGATAAGACGCGGATAGACACATCAAAATGGGAACGCGCATGGACTGTAAATGAAAGAAAAGATGCAGGAAATTGATTTGGAAGGGATCTGGCAAGCGAAAGGGAGGACAGCGTATGACGAAACAGGAGAAAATAGAGAAACTGATTCAGATGGAGTGGGAAGATTTTCAGAAAGTCAATAACGAGGGCGGACGTGCTTCTTGTCAGGACGATCCGGAGACATTTTTTATCATGCGACGAAGCCATTTTGCACCATGGACAGAGGAACTCATCGACTGCGTGCAGGCGGATATGGATCGCGCCCATGAGCAAGGGCGCAATCTGGTAATGGAGAAATATGCGTGGATGATGGCGAGCACCGCACCGGAGCAGTTTAAGAAACTGTATCATTTTCTGATTGATCCGACGCTGGCGGGCGAACAGTGGAGTGATGCGATCGTGAAACAGCAGCTTGCCTGGATGGAAGAGTACCAGGCGAAATATCCGGTGCTGGCGTCTGGAAACAGGCTTCTCTACAGTTCTGAAGATACGCCGTATGATACTTCCTTCCAGACGTACCTGCTTGGAGAACTGCGGACTTACTCGGACAGCACTCTGCATACGTACTGGCAGTTTATCAATGAACTGAAAAAGGAAGGAAAGAGTCTGGCACTTCTGACGATGGAGGAGGAAGTGAAGGCATATGGATATGAGGGGCTGGATGCGGCGGAGAAGGCGCTCTCTAAATAAAAATTAGAAGGATGTATATTCGAAAATTTATGGCAATGATTTCGAAAAAGTGAATGTATAATAGCTAATATACAAGGTAAGTTGAAAAAAATCGGAGAGAATGAATGATCAAAGTTCCTCTCCGATTTTCTTATATCAGCACATTCTTTGTTTCCAATTTTTACGAAAATCGCCGAACCACCCGCATCACCTGTTCCACCGTATCGCTCAGATTCTTCCGGGCGGATGCCGGTTCCATTGCTTCTTCCAGCGAGCAGATGGAGCGGAGAATTGGGAAAAAGGCGTCGATTCCGGCATCGTTACACTGGATGGCATCTGGGGTGACGCAGCCGGAGAAGGCGAAGACGGGCTTGCCGTATTTTTTAGCCAGTCTGGCGACGGCGATGGGGGCTTTTCCCATAGCAGTCTGTCCGTCGAGACGACCCTCACCGGTGATGACGATATCGCTGTCCTGGATGAACGATTCCAGAGAAGTTTCTTCCAGCACGATCGAGGCGCCCGGTTCCAGGACAGCGTTCATATAGCTTAAAAAGGCAAATCCGAGACCTCCGGCGGCACCCGTGCCGGGAACCATTGGATCGGCGTGTGGAAATTGCCGGGCAGTAAGGACGGCGTATGCCTGCATCCAGCGATCCATATTTACGATATCTTCCCTGGAAGCACCCTTTTGCGGACCATAGACGGCACTGCAGCCATTTGGACCGCAGAGCGGATTGGTGACATCGCAGGCGATCCGGAAGCTGCACGCGGACAGTTCGGGAAGAACGGAGCCGGTACGGATGGAAGAAAGCTCTGACAGTCCGGCGGCACCCGGGGAGACGGGCGTTCCGTCTTCTTTGAGAAATTGATATCCCAGCGCGGAGAGCATGCCGAGTCCGCCATCGTTGGTGGCGCTGCCGCCGATGCCAATCAGGAAACGCCGGCAGCCTTGGCGGATGGCGTCAAGGATCAGTTCTCCGACACCGTAGGTGGTAGTGCGGAGTGGATTGCGTTCCGCAGCAGCCAGGAGCGGAAGTCCGGAGGCAGCAGCCATCTCGATCACCGCAAGCGGTTCGCCCTGTCCCGGTGAGGTGAGAATCCCGTAGTCGGCTTGAAGGGGGCGTCCGAGCGGATCGGAGACGGAGATGGTGCGGATCCTGCCGCCCAGTCCTTCCGTCAGGGCATCCACGGTTCCCTCGCCGCCATCTGCCAGAGGGCTCACGAAGACCTCTGCCTCGGGATAGACGCGGAGAATGCCGCCTTTGGCGGCGTTTCCGGCTTCCATCGAGGCCAGACTTCCTTTCAGGGAATCGATTGCAACCGTAATTTTCATATGAGGTTCCTCCTTTTTGGTGTTTTGGATCCGATTCATTGTTACTTTCAGATGGAAATTGAAACTTTTCTTGACAGCTATGCTTCTTTTTATTATAATACTATTGGACACTGGATACAATATTGGATGCTCCATTTTAAGAAACAAATTTGGCATTTATCTCATGTTTGAGATAGCCAGACGAGCGACAGGAGGTACCGATATGAGTAACTTAACAATCAGACCAATCAACACTGGTTTCGTGACGATGATTCCGAAACAGTATCTTTACCACCATTCTACGGTGGCATATTATCCCGATGCTTCCGATCGGGAGGAAGAATACCCAGTTTTTACGTATCTGGTAGAGGGCGGAGACAAACTGCTGCTTGTGGATACAGGCATGGCATACACAGAGCGCGCCGATAAATACCACCATCATGGATCATATCAGCCGGAGGGCATGGCGATCGCGGATCAGCTTGCAAAGATCGGATATAAACCGGAGGATATTGATATTGTAGTGTTTACCCATCTGCACTGGGATCATTGCTTCTATATGGATAAATTCACGAATGCGAAATTTTATGTAAACAAGAAGGAATACGAATTTGCGATGGATCCAATCCCGCTCTATTACAAATCATACGAGGCGCCGCAGCTTGGCATTACCCGCCCATTTGAGGGAATCAAGATGGAACTGCTAGAAGGCGAGGCAGAGGTCATGCCGGGAGTGCGCGTATTTGAGACGCCGGGACATTCCATCGGGCATCAGTCGGTTGAGATCGACACGGCAGCGGGCAGATATATTTGCTGCGGTGATGCAATTTTCATTATGGATAATACGAAACCGATCGAAGAGATTCATTATGATATTACGCCTCCGAACCGGTTTTCAGATATTGTCTCCGCCTGGAAGAGCATCGAGCTTATCAAAGCCCGGGCAGAGAGTCTGGATAAGATTCTGACCTGTCATGACCGCGAGATGTTAGATCGGGTTTCGAAAACACCGATCCTTGGTCTTTAAGACGAAAGGCAGGTGAAAGAAGAAGTTCGTGAGACTTCGAGAAAATGGCAGTGGTTGGGGTAATTGCAAGCTGTGACACGAAATATCATGAAGTACAGTTTGTACAGAAAAAAATAAAAATGAGCGGAAACAGTCCGCTGATACTCGATGTCAGCACGGGACCGCATATTCCGATGCGCGCAGATGTCAGCCGGGAGGAGATTCTGGCAATGGGTGGTTATACCTGGGAGCAGGTGCACGCGATGGACAAGAGCGGTGCGATCGCAGCGATGACGGAGAGTATTTCCAAGATGCTGTTAAAACTCGTCGGGGAGAAAAAGATTGACGGCGTGATGGGAATGGGCGGACTGCAGAATACGGTTATGTGTTCTGCGGCGCTGCGCCTGCTTCCGATCGGATTTCCGAAGATTATCTGTTCCACGATCGCCAGCGGATACCGGTATTTTGACACGGTTGTGGGCGACAAAGATATCATGGTGGTTCCGTCGATCGTTGATTTTGCCGGTATGAACCCCGTTAATGAGGCTGTGTTGGGAAATACAGTCAGCGCCCTGATTGGCATGGTGACATATGGGGGAAAACGGATCGATACACATGGGGAAAAATATATCGCGACAACGCTTATGGGGATTACGAATGATACCGTGATGCGGGCATCCGACGAGCTGACGGCGCTCGGCAGGAAGATGATCAGCTTCCATTCGACCGGAATCGGCGGCCGGGTGATGGAGTCGATGATCCGCGAGGGCGTTATTTCAGCCGTTATGGATCTCTCACTGCATGAGATGACAGCGGAATATTTGGGTGATTACGGATACAGCAAGGGTGCGGATAACCGCCTGTGTGCAGCAGCGGAGATGGGGATCCCGGCGCTGATCTGCCCGGGTGGCATTGATTTTGCGTGTCTGAGGAAAGAGGAACTTTTAAAAGATGAGGAAGATCGGGGGTACGTATGGCATAATCAGGATTTAACACATACGCGCCTGTATGAGAGCGAAATTCTGGATATTACACACACGATCGTGGAACGACTGAATCGTTCCAAGGGAAAAACGGAGGTCATTCTCCCGATGGGAGGACTGCGGACAATGAGTTATCCGGGTGAATTTTTCTATAAACCGGAGACAATTCAGAAGATGCGTCAGATTTTCGAGGCGGATCTGAAGCCGGAGATTGTGTTTAAAGCGTATGATCTGAATTTCTGTGATCCTGAATTTGCGGATATCTGCGCACAGGAGATGGAAGTGCTGCTGAATGAAGCAGAGGGCAGCAGAAAGGAGAGCGCATGAAATATCAGGAATACAAAGAGCTGAGCGATGCGATGGAACAGGCGGCGCACAAATTTTATCAGCTCCGCTATCAGATGAGCAACGGCGGAAATCTGAGTATGCGTGCGCCAGGGCATGACTGGATGCTTGTGAAGGCGACGGATGTGGCGTTTGACGAGGTGTGCGCGGACACAATTGTTGTGACGGATTTTGACGGAAACTTGATTGAGGGCAATCGGAAACCATCCAAAGAAGCTCTTTTGCACGGTGCGATCTACCGGGAGCTCCCGGAGGTGTGCGCGATCATGCACTGCCATTCCCCATATGCGACTGCATGGGCGGATAAGCATGAGACGCTTGATTTTTCGACGCACCATTCGGAAATGAAGCTGGGCGGAAATGTGCCGGTGTTTGACACCCATTCGTACGCCGTTCCGAAGGAATATTTCCCGATGATTCTGGAAGAGTTCCGGAAAAATAAAGAGATGAATGCATTCCTTCTGCGCGGTCACGGTCAGGTGACGGTGGCAGGGACGATGCGCGAGGCAGCTTATCTGGCGGAACTTGTCGAGGAGACGGCGCAGATTTCGCTGTTGGCGGGTAGATAAGAAAAGCAGAAAAAAGTAATAGGCGGTGAACGCAGAGAGACAGGAACTGCGCTCATCGCCTTTTGTAATTATACGGCTGTCGATGCTTGGTAGGTGTTTTGTCTTTAAGAAAAATTGGCTTGGCGTCCAACACATTCGACAACATCTTTCAGATGACCGTAGATCGCCTGTTTGGTGGCGTCGATATCGCGGTTTTTCAGTCCCTGGATGATCTTTGCATGCTCGGACAGAGTATCGTTGATGCGTCCCTCCAGAGAGTAGTAGATGGATTTGAAGGAATCACATTTATTCCAGAGTCCCTGCAGGATCTCAACGGTGTCGTCGCAGCCGGAGAGCTCACAGAACCGGGTGTGAAACTGGCGGTCCAGCTGCATAAATTCCTTCGAATTATTGGAAAAATCGAGCATTTTTAAACTAATCTCTTCCAATTGGCGGATATCGTCATCACTTGCCCTGATACAGGTTCTGGCGGCGCAGTACTGCTCCATCAGGATACGGATGTCGTAGATTTCCGTCAGACGTTCCTTGGAGAGCTGGAATACGACTGCCCCACAGTGCGGTTTCGTGATCAAAAGTCCCTCTGCTTCCAGACGTTTGATTGCGTCGCGGACCGGGGTGCGGCTGACTCCAAGTGTTTTGGTGAGGCGTTCCTGGGCGATATGTTCGCCTGGCTTAAACTCACCTTGAATAATTGCATTTTTAACCCAGAGATAGACTGAGTCGGAAACGGTTGTATATTGAATAATTGGTTGTGTCTGATCCATAAACCATGGCTCCTTTTAAATTTCTTTATGATTATTATAACCGAAAAGAAAAGGAATAGCAATAAAATTGGATAATGTATCCAATCTGAAACTAAAATATTGTTTAAACTGTACAGAATGATGTTTATATAAGAAAGTTTATTGACAAAACAGACAGGTGGTGTTAGAGTAATAGTATCAAATTGTATCCAATATCCGGTGTCCAACGGAGAGGCGAAACAAAAAAGAAACGCAGAACGTGAAAAAGAGAAAAAGAAAGGAAGAAGGAACATGAGGAGAAGACGATTTGTGGCATTAGGTTTAGCAGCGATAATGGCAATGACGGCAATGACGGGATGCGGTGGAAGTTCATCCGCGAAAACAGACAGTACAACAGGCGGCGATAAAAAACAGGCAGAAGCAACCAGCGGAAAAGAAAAGATTACACTTCGAATTGGATCCGGACATTCGGAATCCAACCCATGGATCACAGCGCTGGAAGATTATTTTGTGAAAAATGTATCGGAGAGAGTCAGTGAAGAGACAAATTATGAGATCGACTGGGTTAAATCCTACGGCGGTTCTGTTATCTCCCTGGGAAATGAGTTGCAGGGCGTGCAGGATGGTCTGGTCGATATCGGATGTACGATTCTTGTATTTGAGGCATCCAGACTTCCGTTACAGGATATGGTTTACAGTATGCCGTTCTCCTGCTCCGATCCGCTGATTGTGGCAGAGACGATCAAACAGATGTATGAGAAATATCCGGAATTCACTTCGATTTATGAAGACAGCTACAACCAGAAGTTCGTCGGAATCGGTGTATCGGATCCGTATGGATTCTTCAGCACGAAAGAAGTTAAGTCTCTGGAAGATGTAAACGGAATGAAGATCGGCGCGGCAGGCATCAACCTCTCCTGGATCGAGGGCTCTGGTGCAGTCGGCGTCCAGACTTCCTTAAATGATACCTATCAGAACTTACAGACGAATGTATGTCAGGCGACGATTCAGCCGACCCATTCCTGTGTCAACTTAAAGGTATATGAGGTAGCGCCGTATTATCTGGACGCAAACTTCAACGTAGTTCCGTTCAATGCAATTACTGTCAATATGGATACCTGGAATGACCTGCCGGAGGATGTACAGAACATCATTTCCGAGGTTGGCGAGGGCTATCTGGACTATGAGTCTGAGTATATCAATACGATTCACGAAGAAGATATCAAAGCACTGGAAGAGCAGGGCTGTACCGTTACAACTCTGAGCCGTGAAGAGCAGGAAAAATGGGCAGCAAGTCTTCCGGATGTTGTCAATGGTCTGGTAAAGAGCCTTGACGACGCTGGGTACAATGGTTCCGAGATCGTGGAAGATTATTATGAGATTCTGGAATCTCAGGGTGTAGAGAGAGTACGCGACTGGAAGATCAGCGAGTAAGAAAATTGAAGGGAGCGGCTTGTCGCAGAGGAGAGTGTGAGCCGTGTGAAGAGTGCATCGGGACATACAGCGAAGGTATGTCCCGATGTGTTCAAAAAGACAGAGAAAGAACAGACAGAAGAGAGAAAAGGTGGGATGATATGTCAGTCCTTAGAAAATTAGATCGGTGTCTGGAACGTTTTTTGAGTATTATGGATGGAATTGCAGCGATCTCAGTATTTGGAATCATGATTCTGATTACAGCGGACGTTCTAAGCCGATTGATATTAAATAAACCGTTCGCGGGAACGGCGGAAATTGTCAGCAGCATTATCATTATCGTATGTTTTCTGGAGATTCCGTATGTAGCAGTTAAGGGAGCCCATGTCCGGACAACTATGCTGTATGATAAGGTCGGTGTAAAGGGAAAACATGTGATCGATATTGTAGCAGCGCTGATTGGTGTTTTGGTGTATGCATTTATTATCCGGGCAAGCTGGGGAAATCTGTTAAATGCAATTTCGATTCATGAAGCGGAGATAGCCGGATCGGTCCGTATCACAACGGTTCCGGGGCGTTTTTCCATTATATTCGGTTCCGCGCTGATGATTCTGGAATTTATCAACCAGATTATAAAGTATACGTATGAATTAGTTACAGGAAAAAGCTTTGCAGAAGGGGGGAAGGCAGAATGAGTACAGGAGCAGTAGCAGCACTTTCACTGATTCTTTTGCTGGCGCTGATTTTCTTTGGTGTTCATCTGAGCACATCCCTGATGTTTACCAGTGTGCTCAGTGTATTCCTTTTCACGGGACGTTTTTCAACAGCGATGAACGTGCTAAGCCAGTCGGCGTGGGGCGCGGTCCGGCAGTATATGTTCGGCGTTATTCCGCTGTTTGTCTTGATGGGACTTCTGGCGAACTTATCCGGCGCCAGCCAGGATTTGTATGATTCAGCCAGCCTTTTATTAAAGAAAGTCCGGGGCGGCGTCGGAATCGCGACGGTTATCGCCAATGCGATTTTCGCAGCTATCACAGGTGTTACGGTTGCGTCAGCGGCTGTTTTTACGAAAATTGCACTTCCGCAGATGCTTCGTCTGAAATATAACCGTAAGATCGCGCTGGGAACGATCTCTGGCTCTGCGATCTTAGGTATGTTGATTCCTCCGAGTCTTCTGATGATTGTCTACGGCTCGCAGGCGGACGTATCGATCGGCAAGTTGTTTGTGGCGGCGGTTATGCCGGGTATTCTGATGACGATCGCATTTATCATCGTCATTTTGACGGTCGCACATATCAAACCGGATTATATTCCGGAGGTAGAGGAGCTGACTGAGTATGAAAAAGAAAATTTCTGGAAAATTGTGCTGCGTCCGTGGCCGATTGTTCTTCTGATTATCATCTCCCTCGGAGGTATCTGGTGTGGATTCTTCACTCCGACGGAAGCAGGCGGAGTCGGTGCGTTCGGCGCTTTCCTGATTGTGATTTTCCGGAAGCGATTCAACCGCAAGGAGTTCTGGGAGACGCTTTTATCGGCAGGTTCAACCTCCGGCAGCGTCCTGATTCTTTTGGTATCGGCATCCACATATTCCAAGACGTTGTCCATGTGCGGTGTCATCAATGTACTCCGGGATCTGGTAGAAGGTTTCAGCATCCCGCCGATCGGAATCGTTTTATTATTTATCCTGATTCTGATGGTACTGGGATGTATCCTGGATTCTACTTCGATTCTGCTTTTAACGACGCCTCTGATGTGCCCGATTATGGCAGATTTAGGCTATGACTTAGTATGGTTCGGTCTGGTTATGATCATTGCGATTGAAACCGGTATGATTACGCCTCCGTTTGGCATGAACGTATTTACCGTTAAATCGTCCCTGTACGGAATGGATGGCATGGAGGGGATCACAGTCAACGAGATTTTCGCCGGTTCGATGTGGTTTTTGGCAGCGATCATTATTGTCGATTTGATTTGTATTTTCATTCCGCAGATTGTATTATTCCTGCCGAATGCGATGTAATAGGAAAGGAGAAGTGTATGGCACAGATTAAGATTCCGAAAGAGAAAGTTGCGATTGTTTTGATTGAACCGCAGAATGACTTCTTGTCCGAGGGCGGAACGATGTACGCCCACATCAAGGAGCAGCTCGCCGAGCGTCATGTCATCGCCAATCTTCAGGATTTACTGGAGAAGGCGCGAGGTCAGGTGGCAAAAATCTTTTACTGCCCGTTCCATCCGTTTGATCCGGGATTTCCAGAGCTGAAAAAGGGTGGTCCGGCGTGTGAGGGTCTGCGTGGAATCGAGATGGATATGGAAGCAGACTGGGGAACCGGCGCATGGCTGCGCGGCACACCGGGACCGGAGATTATCAAAGAATTGACTCCGCAGCCGGGTGATGTGGTGGTTGAAGGAAAGAAAACGCTAGACGCGTTCCATTCGACTGGTTTGGACTATTATCTGCGGGCAAATGAGATCGAGTATGTAGCATTTACTGGTTTCCATACCGACTGGTGTGTAGAGTCATCGGCGCGTTCGGCGTATGATAAGGGCTACCGTGTCATCGTCATCAACGACTGCACCGCGACCGATACGCAGGAAGAGCAGGATTTCTGTGAAAAATGGATTTTCCCGAAGATTGGAAAAGTCATGAACCATGAGGAATTTCTGGAGGCGCTGGAGTAACCAGAATGTGAGCGTGGCAGAGCTTTGAAATAAAAAAAAGAAAACATCCCACGGGATTGCCGGAAGTAGCAGTTTCGTGGGACTTTTTTTGTCTATCGATGAAAATGTTGATTTTGCATGTTTTTATTCAATTTTACATAAATAAGATAGTTACGAAGAACTCTGCTTGCTGTGATGCAAAGTGAAAATAGATTGCGGCAGGATCGAAGTAGCGGGAATATGCGGAAAAATACATGATGGAAACGCCTCTTTGTTGGTAGATCACATTGTCGTCGGATGATCAGAAAGTGTTGTAGTTTCTATTTTCGTTGTTAAAACAACTGAAAAAATGTCCCAAAGCATGTATACTCCTTCTTGTAAGCGGCACAATACATATGAATGGCAGGAGAGACTAGAGGCATGCTTGTCCATATGCAGAGAGCGGATGCTAGAAACATGGACATGTAGTATAAGCCGGAGAAAAAAGGAGAAATGAGCGTATGAGCAGAGAGGTAAATCCAAGAAAAGCGGCAGTCATCGGGTGCGGATTTGTGGGTTCAGCAACGGCATTTACACTGATGCAGAGCCGGTTATTTTCCGATCTGGTTCTGTTAGATGTGAATATGGAAAAGGCGGACGGCGAGGCGAAGGATATCGCGCACGGGATTCCGTTTGCAGGGCAGATGAAGATCTACGCGGGCACGTATGACGACGCGGCGGACGCGGCGATCATCATTATCACAGCGGGGGCGAACCAGAAGCCGGGGGAGACGCGGCTTGACCTGGTGCAGAAGAATACGGCAATTTATCAGAGTATCATCCCGGAGATTGTAAAACGCGATTTTGGCGGGATTCTGCTGATCGTATCGAATCCGGTAGATATTTTGACGTATGTGGCATTGAAACTGAGCGGGCTGCCGGAGAACCGGGTGCTCGGTTCGGGTACGGTGCTTGACACGGCACGGCTTAAATATGCGCTGGGCGAACACCTGGGCGTGGACAGCCGGAGTGTACATTCGTTTATCATCGGTGAGCACGGGGACAGCGAGATCGCGGCATGGAGCAGTACGAATGTATCGGGCATTCCGCTGAACGATTTCTGCGAGATGCGCGGGCATTTTAACCACGATGCGGCGATGGACGCGATCGCGGAGAAGGTCAAAAACAGTGCTTACGAGATTATTTCGAAAAAACAGGCGACGTATTACGGAATTGCGATGTCGGTAAAACGTATCTGCGAGTGTATCGTCCGCAATGAGCGCTCGATTCTGCCGGTGTCTGCGATGATGCACGGGGAGTACGGCATCGAAGATATCACGCTGAGTATGCCGGCGATCGTGGGAATCGGGGGTGTGGAGACGCATGTGCCGATTGCATTGAGTGAGGAAGAGGCGGAGAAGCTGGTGGAATCGGCTAAGAAACTGAAAGAGGTAGCGAAAGGGCTGATAGAATGATGTCAGATGGGCTGCCGTACATTGGCACGGCAGCCCATCTGAACCGATCGGTTTTACTATAAAATTTTTTTCTATAGGAAACGTCACATGAAATATGATAAGATAGTGAAAGCAATTTTCATAGAACGTCCCAATCGTTTTATTGCGCGGGTAAAGATTGATGGATCGGAAGCGGTAGAATTGGTTCATGTAAAGAATACGGGACGTTGTCGTGAATTACTGCTGCGGGGGGCGGAAGTGATTTTGGAAGATTGCATAGAAAAGAATCCAAATCGAAAGACTCGCTATGATTTGATTGCAGTTAAGAAGAATAAAAAATGGGTTAACATTGATTCTCAGGCACCGAATAAAGTGGTAAAAGAATGGCTGATGACACAGGGGTATGATTGTATTAAACCAGAGTATACCTTTGGAAATAGCCGGATGGATTTCTATATGGAAAAAGGAAAGCAAAAATATCTAATGGAAGTCAAAGGCTGCACCCTTGAGATAGACGGAGTTGGATATTTTCCAGATGCCCCGACGGAAAGAGGAGTTAAGCATTTAAGGGAACTTGCAGCTGCGTGCGGACAAGGATATAAATGTTTGATAGCATTTGTGATTCAAATGGAAGGCATCAGTGAAGTCAGGCCGAATACGGAAACGCATCCCGAATTTGGCGCTGCACTTCACGAGGCAAAGGCAGCAGGTGTTGAGGTGCTTTTCCTGAAATGTCATGTTGGGATGGATAGGTTGGAAATCATAGGAGAAGATGAGTCTTGAGGGCAAGGTTCTAAAGAAGAGAGAAATCTATGATACGTGAAATTGAGAATAGAAGAAGTATAAGAAAATATAAGCCAGATGAGATCGAAAGGAAGTTAATTGACGAGATCATATACAGTGCTTCCCTTGCACCATCTGCTAAAAACAGACAGCCTTGGAAATTTATTGTATATCAGGGGAAAGAAAAAGATAAACTGGTTGATGTCATGCGTCATGGTATAAATTCAGAAAAAATGACCCATGAACTTATGCCGGAATGGGCATTTGCCATACCGGATGCTGAGAATACCGTTAGAATCATGCAGGAGGTCCCATGCCTTATAGCAGTGCTTAATACCAACCAGCATACTCCATTTGCAAGCATTGAAAATGAAAAGCGAATTGTTGAAATATGTGATTCACTGTCCATAGGTGCGGCGATTGAAAATATGATTCTGACAGCAACGGGATATGGATTGGGCACCTTATGGATTGCCAATACTTGTTTTGCCTATAATGAGCTGATGGATTTTATCGGAACAGACAGCCAATTGACAGGAATTGTTGCGATTGGATTTGCCAATGAAGCTCCGGCTAAAAGACCAAGGAAACCTTTCGAAGAAATTGTTGAGTACAGATAGGTAAATCGTAATGAGTTAATCGTGTTATAATCAGGTTGGATGGAGAATAATCGTTATGATTAGAAAGTTGCAGAAGGTAGATATAAATAGAGTCGCTGATATATGGTTGAAAACTAATCTGAAAGCACATTTTTTTATTCCTGAACAATACTGGATAAGTAATTATGAATTCGTGAAGGAAATGCTGCCACAGGCGGAAGTTTATGTGTATGAAGATGATAAAATGATTCAAGGCTTTATAGGAGTAAGTGATGAATACATAGAAGGTATTTTTGTTTCTGACGAAATGCAGTCATGTGGCATAGGTAAAATGTTGTTGGATTACATCAAGGATAAAAAAGACAAATTACAGTTAAAGGTATATCAGAAGAATGTCAGGGAAATGTCTTTTTATCAACGAGAAGGATTTACTATTCAGAGTGAAGAGATGGACGAATTCACAAGAGAAAAAGAATATGTGATGAATTGGGAATCGTCTGGAATTTGAATACCCATGGCAGGAGGGGATGAACCGCCTGTTTGTTTACCAGATGGAAGATGATTCCCATCGGATGTAGTATTTTGCAGCAAGAATGCCGATGAGATTCTTCACCAGAAAAAAATATCTGAAGGGAGACTTTTGGTATGAAAAATAGAAAATACAGTCTTGTTTTTATAATGCTTTTGTGTATGATAATGGCAGTTTCAGCATTTCCGATGACAGTCAATGCCGATATGGGACCAAAGGCCTCTGTTCGGATTCAGTTTGAGCATATGGGGGATGAGCTCTGTTATGGAACTTTGCTGTCGAAGGAGAAATCTACTGGTCCGGCAAGTGCCTGGGATGGAAGAACGGAGAGTGCCCAGAAAGAGTACATGGATCCTGGTATCTGGAAGATCTTTGTGAATTACAAGGATCCGGATGGATACTATTTTCTGCAGCGGAGCTGGAAGGTAAGTGAAAGCAAAGAGCTTGCATGGACCTATTATCCGCCGGGTGATTTTAAGATTCTTCTGTATTATCCGGAAACGGAAACCTTTGTATCCAGTGGAATTTATGCTCGTTATGCATTTGATACGTATTATACAGTGGATATGGATGGTGTGGATATCGGTTCGGTGGAATACAATGATGATTTGAGTACCAATGAGCGGATTGAGGCCTACCGTTCGTATAATTACCGGCAGGAGATGCTGGCTCTTGGAGCAAGGATCGTCCTTACTATTTTAATCGAAATGCTGGTGGCGCTGCTGTTTGGTTTCAGACAGAAAAAACAGCTGTTGATTCTGGCTGTTGTCAACATTATTACGCAGATTATCTTAAATGTGCTGCTCAATGTGATTAATTATAATTCCGGCCCTCTTGCATTTACATTTTTCTATGTACTTTTTGAGCTGATTGTATTTGCGCTGGAGGCAGTGTTGTATTGCACAATTCTTAAGAGGCTATCAGAAAAGAAAAAGGAGGATGCATATTATATCCTGTATTCCTTTGTGGCCAATCTGATCTCATTTGGTGCTGGATTATTCCTGGCGGTGAAACTGCCGGGCATGTTTTGATATAGAGATAAGTTAAGGTAACTTCTCAACGTGTTCAAATAGAAATGGCTCAGAAGAAAGTTCATCCAAAGTGATAACATCTTTTTGAGCATAGAGGAATGGATATATATGAAAAAACTTCTAACTTTTATGATTGTGTGGACTTGTTTGCTTACCCTGGCTGGCTGTGGCAAGAAGGACATGGATTATACGATGCAAAATGAGTCAAGTGTTGCAGAAAGTGTCCGGGAGACCGGTGAGGAGTCCGTATTGATTCAAAATGAGGATGCAGGGGAAGGGGAAAATGCGGCTCCTGAAACTAAGTATATCACCATTGACTTATCCGGAGTTGGGGAGATTCATCCGAAGGGAGATGCAGTTTCACCGTTAACGTTAAAAATTGTGTCGGAAGAGGAAAATGGAATCGATTTTGCGAACGAATGGTATGAAAGCAAACAGTTATCCCTTCCTATGGTCGGAAAGGAATGGAATAATTTCTATGATGACGAATATCAGTATATCTGGTCCGGGGATGCGCTGTATATTTATGAAAATATTTCCGGAAATTGTCTGTATGTGCTGGAGTATCCAACGGATAAATGGTATATCAACGGCAATAATGCCTGCCTCCTGGATGATATCTTTTATGGCATCAGTGTGACAAATGGTTACGCACAGCCGGATAGCTGCTTTATGTTTGCCTATGATCTGGAAAATAACAAGCTTCTTTGGCGAAGTGGGGATCAGACCTGCAACACCATGAATTTTATTGTAAAAAGGATGTTATTATCTGCGGGTATGGTTTTACCTCGGAAAAGGATTATCTTTATCAGCTCAACCTTCACACCGGCGAGGTTATTGCAAGCCTGGAGCTGAAAAAACAGCCGGATCTTCTGGTGCCTCAGGACAATATGCTTTATGTTCACACATACAGCTATAATTATACGATAGAAATGCAATAGGAAAGGAACAAGAACTGAATGGATTCATCTGCTTCAAAAAACTTTGAACTTACTGCAGCTGTCCTGCACATTATCGCCATGACGCTTATGCTGATGGATCACCTTTGGGCGACGCTTCTTCCTGCTAGGGAGTGGCTTACCTGTGCCGGAAGAGTGGCATTTCCTATCTTCGCTTTTATGGCGGTGGAGGGGTACTTCCACACCAGAAGCTTTAAAAAGTACATCCTTCGGATGCTGCTGTTTGCAGTGCTTTCAGAAATTCCCTTTGATTTGATGTACGGCGGTACCTGGTTTTATCCGGTTCACCAGAATGTCCTCTGGACATTCCTGTTGGGCCTTTTAGGTGTCTGGCTTATGGAACAGGTACGGAAAAAAGGAAAAACCTGGATGTATCTGCTGGTGTGCGTTTTGGTTGTGCTGGCAGGTCTGGTACTGGGAACTCTTTGCATGGTGGATTACTACGGGGTCGGTGTTCTGACGGTATTTGTGTTCTATTTCCTCCATGGGCGGAAATGGTGGTGCTTCTTGGGACAGCTGGCTGCCCTATACTGGCTGAATGTGGAACTGCTGGGCGGTCTGATGTATCCGGTTCAGCTCTTTGGCATGGAATTTGAACTGTGCCAGCAGGGGCTTGCGCTTCTGGCATTGATCCCCATCTGGCTGTACCGCGGAAGACAGGGCTACCACAGTAAACCATTCCAGTATCTCTGTTATGCATTTTATCCAGTTCATATGCTGCTGCTTGTGGTGGTACTGAATTTCATCAACCGATGATAAAATTTTACAATCCCCGCCATTCATGGTATCATAACAGGTAGTAAAATTGCCTGTGAATACCTTGAATGGCGGTGATTTACGTCAGTCGGTTTACCGGGCTATCCGTCATGGCCTGATGCAGGCACATTCGATGCTTTTGGAGTCATTTTATGCATTTCATCTGACGATATCGGACAAGATGGTAGGACGTGCAATGACGGATCTGGAACGCCGGTTTGCGGTTTTTGAAGGACCGGTTCTGGAGGATGGACAGGCGATACTTACCGGCCGTGCACCGGTTTCATCCCTGGATGGATATCAGACAGAAGTAACGGTTTATACCAGCGGCTTAGGACAGCTTGTCTGTACCCTGGATGGATATGGACCCTGCCATAATGAGGAAGAGGTCATCGAAGCAGCCGGCTACGATCCGGATGCGGATTTGGCAAACCCAAGCGGCTCGGTCTTCTGTTCCCACGGAGCCGGATTTGTGGTAAATTGGGACGAAGTAAAGGATTATATGCACCTGGAAAGCTGTCTTGGCTCTTCCAATGGACGCCGCCGGATGACCGGATTACGATTATATCGGCCATCGGCAACCATGATGAGTCCACCGGAAGTCCGGAGAATGTAATATCCGCAGCTTTGATTATCGCTGATAAGACGGATGTGCGAAGAAGCCGTGTTCGTGAAAAAGAGAGAGCCGCTTTTGATATCCACGACCGTGTGAATTATGCGGTAACAGAGTCCAAACTTAAGATTGAAAAGGATCGTTCAGTTATTGCCCTGAATCTTCAGGTAGATGAAAAGATATGTTCCATGTATGATTATTTTGAGATTTTCCTGGGAAGAATGATGCTTTGCCGGAAGTCGGCGGAGATACTGGGAACGACCTTTAAGTTGACTGTAAATGGACGGAAGGTGCTGTAAAAAGTACCTCCCGTCCTTCTTTTCTGTTATCTTACTGATACGTCTCCGTCTTAATAAAGGAATCCATATATTTGATATATTCCTCTTTGGTAAAGATGGGCTGATAATTCTCTACAATCTCTTTTGCTTTCACAGCCCCGTACCGAAGCAGGCGGTAAGCGGAGAGGGCGAATATTTTTGCAGTGACCACATAGGCAAGCTCATCGTCTACGATATCGAAATCAACGGAGTGGAGACCGCTTACCTTACCGCCGGTGTTGAAGGTAAGGACCGGCTGCAGATGCTGTACATCCCCCACATCGGTGGAGCCGCCGCTGTAGGCGTGGGTATCTTCCTGGACGATCTGGTAATCTTTTTCACTGGTTTGTGCGGCAATCTCAGCGGCTGCCAGGACTGATTCATCGGCTTTTTCACTCAGAGCCGGAAGATATCCGGGCATAGTGGTGATTTCGCAGGAAGCACCGACGGCGATGGCACCGGCTTTGAAGGCACGGTCGGTTTTGGCGGCAGCATCTGCGATAGCATCTTTGTTGGCGGCACGTACCAGAGTTTCGATTACCACCTCATCCGGTACTACATTGACGAGATTACCGCCTTTTGTGATAATGGGATGAATCCGGACATGGTCATCATCCCGGAAGGTTTCACGCTGGTAAGCCAGGGCGGAAAGTCCGAGGGAGGCTGCATTTAATGCATTGACTCCCAGATGCGGGGCACCGGCTGCGTGGGCAGCCAGTCCCTTATAACGAATGACCTTGGAGACGAAACCGTTGTTGGAGTGGGAACCGACACTGATATCTTTATCACCGGTGTGGTGGACGATATCCAGGTCGATGTCATCAAAAGCACCGATGCGGATGAGTTCACATTTTCCGCCACCGTATTTGATTTTGCCCTGTGCGGTCAGGGAGTTTTTAAATTCAATCTCACCATATTCCTCTGCCGGTACGGCGAAGAATACAACCTGTCCGTCCAGCTCTTTTTTTACATCTTCATTGGTCAGAGCTAGGGCTGCACCGATGACACCGGCCAGCTGGGCATGATGTCCGCAGCAGTGAGCTCCCTGAGTCTCCGGATTGGCATATTTATGTTCCGGGATGCGGAGCGCATCCAGTTCCCCGATGAGAGCCAGACTTACATTCGTTTTCTCTTCTTCATTTAAGTAAGCTTTGACACCGGTGACAGCCAGTTCTTCCTTTGTCTCAAGACTCAGATTTTTCATGAAAGAAGCAAATTTTTCTGCAGTTCTGTATTCTTTATAACCCAGCTCTGCATGGGTGTAGATATCTTTGGCGAATGCGATGATCTCGTTGCGGTGTGCGTCGATGATATCGACAATTTTTTGTTCGGTTTTATCTAAAATGAGAGCCATGTGAAATCCTCCTGTTTCCTGCTGATGCCTTCCGATGCTGTTTCCTATTAGTTAAACAGTTCCTCCGGAACAAACCATAAACCATTGTTATTCTTGTCTAAATATTCTTTGAATTCATCGGAGTGGTAAGCAGCAACGATATCTTTTGCCCACTGAGCATCTTTATTTTCCTCTTTTACAACGACCTGCAGAATCAGATGCGGCAGAATATCTTCCTGAAGAAGGGCAGTGGATGGATCGATTCCTGCATTGTATACAATACTTCCGGTGATAACCGCATAATCAAAGTCATCTAAAACAGCTGGAATATTGGTGGAGTTCATTTCGATAAATTCGATGTTGTAAGGGTTTTCCGTGATGTCTGCCTGGGTGACAGTGGAGAGATCCACATCCGGGTTTAAGGTGATCCATCCGGCTTTCTGTAAGAGTACATAAGCGCGGGCTGTGTTGGCGGCATCGTCCGGAACGGCTACTTTGGCACCGTCATGAATGGCGTCCAGAGAGGTTTCAGTGGCAGAAAAGATGGCAGCCGGAACGGTAGGAATCGGGGAAATCGGAACCAGGTTACCTTTCTGGGCTTCGTTGAAATTTTCGGCATAAGCGGTATGCTGCTCTACATTGAAATCGATTTCGCCGTCATTTAAAGCAAGGTCATTCTGGAGAAGGTCAGAGAAATCAACCTCGGTGAGTGTATAGCCCTCTTTTTCCAGAATTGGTTTGATGGCATCCTCAAATAAGACAGTGTACGGACCGGCAGCTTTTCCGTATTTGAGCTCCTTCTTATTAGAATTGGAAGCATCGGCGGAAGCAGCAGATTCGGCGCTGGAAGAAGCAGCTGCAGTATCAGCAGCGGAGCTTCCAGCATCACTCTTTGAGCAGCCTCCCAGAACAGCAGCTGCGAGGATCAGACCGGCGGTCAGGGTGGTTCTTACATAAGCTTTTACATTTTTCATAATTGAGTTCTCCTTTTTCTTTTAAGTGTATTTAAATTAGCAGTTTCTTCAATAGAAATAAGTTATAAGTTACTGATGTGTCCGTCTCTTCTGTGACAGCCGGTTTCCCAGACTCTGGATGATCCAGACAAATGCGATCAGGATGAAAACGGTCGCAAACATTAGCGGGAAGTTAAAGGTCTGATAGCCGTAGGTCAGGGCGATGTTTCCGATGCCGCCGCCTCCGATGTAGCCAGCCATCGCAGTTGCTCCGATGAGGGCGATGGTTCCGGTTGTCAGAGCCAGGATAACCGAAGCAAATGCTTCCGGAAGTACAAAATGAACGATAATCTGGAACGTGGTCGCTCCCATCGACTGGGCTGCCTCGATGATGCCGCCGCCGACTTCCAGAAGCGATGTCTCAAGAAGTCTTGCTAAAAATGGGGCGGTATAGATAACTAACGGCACGATAGCCGCCCTGGTACCGATCCGGGTGCCGACGATGATTTTCGTAAAGGGCATTACACATACCAGAAGGATGATAAACGGTGTGCTTCGGATGATGTTGATGAAACCGTTTAAAATCGTGTAAAGCAATGGATTTTCCTTGAGCCCGCCTTTGCGGGTCAGCCATAAGACAATAGCGATGAAAAATCCGACGATGGAACCGATAATCAGGGAAAAACCGACCATATACAGGGTTTCCCAACCGGCCTTGATGAGTTTGTCCGGCGAAATGCCTAAATACTGCTGAATCATGGTAATACAACCTCCTTATATTCTTCGTTTGATTCGAGAATGTAGCGCTCGGCTTTTTTGATTTCCTCGTCGCTTCCGATGAAGAGGACGAGCATGATGCCGACGACGATGCCCTGAATAACGTTGATGGTGGAGTAGAGAATGTTGGTTTCCACCTCAAACCGCCGGTTGATATCCCAGAGAAGCGGCTCGGTGCTATCTGTATTTTCCAGCTTGATGCGGAGCAGGCGGCTGTTCCGCGTTTCCCGGCGGATGCTCTCGACGAGCGGTTCCGGAATAACGTCGTGGATGAGATTGCCGACAAACCGTTTGGCGATATCGGACTGCGGGTCTGAGAAAACCTGAATGACAGAGCCCGTTTCTACGACTTTACCGAAATCCATGACGGCGACTTTATTACAGATTTTCTGGATGACATTCATCTCATGTGTGATAATCACAATTGTAATATGAAGAGTTTCATTAATCTTCTTTAGCAAATCGAGAATGGAATCGGTCGTTTTCGGGTCGAGGGCGCTGGTCGCCTCATCGCAGAGAAGAATCGACGGATTATTTGCAAGTGCCCTTGCGATACCGACACGCTGTTTCTGTCCGCCGGAGAGCTGTCCCGGATAGTAGGACTTCTTATCGGAAAGTTCGACGAACTCCAGCAGCTCATTCACACGCGCTTCGATGTCTTTTTTGGGGGTGCCGTTTAGTTTCAGGGCAATCGCGACGTTGTCGTAAATTGTCTTGGATTCCAGGAGGTTGAACTGCTGGAAAATCATTCCGATTCCCTTTCGGAGGCTGCGAAGCTCTTTTGCACTCAGGCTTCCAATGTCCTTATCTTCAACGAAAATCTTTCCGGAAGTCGGTCTTTCCAGGGCGTTTACCATTCGGATCAGGGTGGATTTTCCGGCACCGCTGTAACCGATGACGCCGTAGATATCGCCCTTTTCGATTTCGAAGGACACATCCTTCAGTGCTTCAAATGCACCGTCTTTCGTCTGGAATGTTTTACTTAAATGTTCAAATCGAATCATTTCTGGTCTCCTTTAACTTTGTTTATCTGGGGAAGCACATTTTTAAGGGATAATTGCTGAAAAATGACTTCTGTATGTGTCGCGTTTTTTATACGAATGATATATCTGGATGCAATATAAATATTTAATTTTGCATACTGAAATATAAATGGGTACAAAAAAGGAGGTCTGGTTGTCCAGACCTCCTAAATTGGATTGTATCTATCACTTTCCAGTGAAAGCAAGATGAGAAAAACCTCATGAAGATATCATCCAGTTATCTGTCTGCACAACAAAAGTAAGAGTGTCACAGCAACAGCAGCACATACACTCCATACAACAACACATAGCAGACATAACTGAATAAGATGTTCTCATGATGGTTTCCTCCTTTCCTTAAAATTCATAAACGATTATAAAAATATATTTCCTACTTGTTTTGTGGGTTTTAAATGATAGCTCTTATTATAGCGCGGAAATGAGATTTGTCAATCATTTTTTTATTTCATAGGAAATTGTGTCCTATGAAATAAAAAACGCTCCGCGAGAATGTGCCAAGGCACATTCTTTTTCATATCATCCAATACCGCCCAATGCGATGCCTAATATTAATACCAGCACACACACTGGAATATAAATATAGCGGCACACCGGTACAAACCATTTTGAAAATTTCTTTTCGCGGCCTTTGTTGACCTGCGTTTCTGCATAGTCTTTTCCGAATACCCAGAAGAACATGATTCCGGCGAGTCCGGCGCCGAGGGGGCAGATGTAGATGGAGAGGACGTCCATCCAGTCGGAGACGATGCCCTGGATTAACAGGGAGACGGCAGCTCCGATGATACCGATAACCGCGCAGGCAGGGACGCGGCCGAGGTGGAGTTTTTCCTGGACGGTGGCGATCGGTGCTTCGTAGAGGTTGAGCAGGGAGGTCATCCCAGCGAAGAGAACGGCTACGAAGAAAATGATCGCGATCAACGTACCGCCCGGCATTGAGCGGATGAGGTTCGGGAGGTAGATGAAGAGAAGTCCCGGACCACCCTGATCAAGTTTTGCACCGGTGGTTGCCATTGCCGGGATGATGACGAGGGCGGCGAGAATCGCGGCGATCGTATCAAACAGGGCAACCCGCGCGGCAGATGCTGGGATGTTTTCCTCATCGGAGAGGTAGGAACCGTAGATTAAGGTTCCGTTTCCGGCGACGGACAGGGAGAAAAATGCCTGCCCCAGTGCGAAAATCCATGTTTTTGGGTCTGCGAGGATCTCAGGATCGATGCGGAAAATGTAGCGGTAACCCTGCATCGCACCCGGCTGGAATGCTACGTAGATGCCTAAAAAGACAAACAGGATGAAGAATACCGGCATCATCAGCTTGTTGGCGTTCTCGATTCCGCTTCCGACGCCGAACATCAGAATCAGAATGCAGAAGAAGAGGGCGGCAAGCTGCCAGCCATTGTTTCCAAATGCGGACGCCATCGAGCCGAAAGCAGAGGCAAAACCGTCTGTGTCGGCCGGGGCAAGCGTGGCACCGGTAAAGGCTCCGATGGCATATTTTAGGATCCAGCCCATGACGACGGTATAGCCGATCGCCATCGCGAGGGAACCGGCTGCCGGGATGAAACCGAGCGCGTCACCCAGTTTGCGCCTGCCGCGTGTCTCGCAGGCAGCGCCGAACGCGTCGATTGGACCGGAGCGGGTGCCGCGTCCCAGGCACATTTCCCCGATGACACCCGTGGAGCCGATCAGGGCGACGAAGATAAAGTACGGGATCAGGAACGAGCCGCCGCCGTACAGGGAGACGCGGGTGGGAAACATCCAGAGATTTCCCATGCCGACCGCTGAGCCGATACAGGCGAGGATGAAGCCCCACTTACTGTTGAAAGATTCTCTTTTTTCCATGAAATTGTAACTCCTCAAACATTATATAAGATTTGCCGCAAATATCTGGGAGTCCGCCGATTGGAAGCGGTCAGGTAGATGTTTGCATAAGTCCATCTATTATACCAGAAGAGAGGCATTGCTTTCAAGTGGCAGAGCGCGCGAATCGTATGTTTTAGGGGAAAAGGCGATCTAAAGTAATTGCCGGTGGACCGTTACAGGGAAATACCTTGATTTATAGGGTGGAAAGATGGTATTCTATAGAGGACGGCAGCGGCGAGCTTTGGGAGGGTGGCGCCGCGGCAGAGCAGATTCGAAAAGGAGAAGGTAGCACAATGAAAAACGCAAACAGGATTCCGGAGACGTTTCAGACGGATGCGGAATACAGACAGTGGATGGAGCGCTGGCAGCAGGAGGCGCGGGAGGCGACGATCGAGGGATTTAAGCAGAACCGTAAGTTAAACGGCATGACACAGACGGAGCTTGGCAGAAAGGCGGGGATTTCCCAGCCGAATATCACCCGCTTCGAGAGCGGCAGCTACAATCCGTCGCTGGATTTTATGGTAAAGATCGCAGCGGCGATGGGGAAAAGGGTACAGATTACATTGGTAGATGAATAAGAGGCGTGCGCCGAGGCGCACAGGGACCATTTGGGGAATAAACAGGGGAGACAGCGGTGTGTGTGAGGCTGTCTCCCCTGTTTTTAATGAGTGCATTTCAGCGACGATTCAATAAACCGTGAAATCATATTCCACTCATAGCTCTGTTCCAGCCACGCAAATTTGATCGGGTACCGCGCTTCTTCCCCGAGCGTAAAGACATGGAGTGTATCCAGCTGTTCCTTGCTGAGAATAGAAAATGCGAGGTTTTTTGGGCTGATGCAGGCACCTTTTCCCATCGCGCAGAGGGCAAGCAGGGTAGCGATGTTGTCAGAGCAGGCATGAACCGAGGGGACGAAGTTGTCTGTCGCGAGGATATTCCGCCCGATGCGTCCGACTAGATCATGTTCACGGTTTAGGAGAAACGGACATGGAGCCAGAAGGGAGTAGCGGTGATGGCGGCTGACTTCCTGGATAATGGCTTCGGTCTGTTTGCCGTAAATGTTCTGCAGCAGGGCAGTGGAGACGATGAGAACCATCTCTTCCTCATAGAAATCCCGCAGAATGATGCCGGGAATGCGAACTGAAAAATTGGCGATCGCCAGATCAATTGTGCCGTCCAGCAGGTATTTTTGCAGCACATCGTTGGAAGATTCGACGAGTTCCACATCCACGCCGGGATATTCCTTTTGAAAGGCGGCGATCAGCTCCGGCATGATGGCGTGTCCGCGCGTGAATGCGATGCCGATCCGCAGTTTTCCTGTCTGGTTATTTAAAATATCGCCAAATTAGTGAAGCATACAGTCATATTTTGTATTAAATTCCGTTGCATAGCGCAGAAATACCTCCCCCGCATAGGTAAGCTCCAGCGGGATGTGACGGATTAGGAGCGGACATCCAAGCTCCCGCTCGATTCCGGCGATATGGGCGCTTAATGTCTGCTGGGTAATATGCAGCGCATCGGCGGCCCTAGTGAAGCTGCGGTTTTTCGCAACCGCGGCAAAATATTCCATTGATTGAAAATTCATATTCGAATGACTCCTCTTTTCCCAAAACTTTCATCTTAAGTTTCTAAAAAGCATCTGACTATAAAAGTGGTCCTTCCAACTCAAACACCGTCCGCTGCAGCTGCGCGATCAGCAGGCTGGCAGCTGGGGACGCTTTTTTTGCTGACGGAATCCGGACGCCGAGCACGCGCTCCATCGGCGGATTGAGCGGCAGCCGGACAACATTTTTAGAAATATCACGGACGACCAGCTCCGGCAGGATGCAGACCCCCAGGTTGTGGCTGACCATCGCGAGCATGGAGTAGGTGTTCTGCGAGGTAAACGACGGCTTTGGCGGTGTGATGCCGAGCTGCTGGAACTGGCGCAGCAGGTCATTTTCACCTTTTTCTTCTATATAAGAAACCTTGGGGAGATCCTTTAAGTCAAAGCGCTCATATTCAGCATAAGGGGAATCGTTCGCGCAGACAGCCAGGTAGGGTTCTTTTTTCAGGGGAAGCCAGTCCATCTTTCCGTCCGGGTGGGGGCCGACGATGCCGAAATCGATGGAGCTATTTTCCAGCCATCCTTCAATCTCCTGTGAACACCCCTCCAGCACTTCAACGGTCATATCCGGGTAATCGGTAAGAAACTTTTTGAGGGCGGGCGGCAGCCATTGGACGGAAGCGCTTAAGTAAGCGCCGATCCGGATGTGCCCGGTCTGGACACCCCGGATGGAGGCAGCTGTCTGATCAAAATATTCCGCCGCCGCCAGCGTCCGCCGGATCGGGGAAAGCAGTGCCTCGCCGTTCCGCGTCAGGGCAAGTCCCCTCTGGGAACGCGAAAACAGGGAAAACCCGAGTTCTGTTTCAATATTTCGCAGCATATGGCTTGCCGCCGACTGCGTGTAACCGTTTTTCTGGGCGGCACGCGTCAGGTTATTTTCTTCTGCAATGGCTAAAAAAAGCCGCATATCTTTGAGATCCAAAAAATACTCCCTCCATTTTCGTAATAAGCGTTCGGTCTGATTCATAAAATGTACAGAGCTGACAGATACCAAAGGAGGATGAGAAGATTTGTAAGAATTATGTAGAATACGAATCTGATTCATACGGAATATCCGGGCGGATTACATGGGTGCGTGTGCGGCGGACATTCATTCCGATGGCTCTGCCAAGTGTCCCTAGTATATCATATTCGTGAAAGAAATGGGAGAAAAAGATAGAAATATGCCCACGATCTCAAATACAACATAAAAATTTCATTTAAATGAAACACACAAAAGGTTAAAAAATAAACAAATGGTAAACAAAATTCATGAAACTCCGAAAGAAAATGGACAAAATTCCGAACGGGAGTCTAACGGAAAATGGTGCAGTTGTAGACAAAATATCATGATATCTTGTGCATTTATACTAATTGACGCCCGAAAAAGTGCAATTTATTTCATGAAAAAAACAGGGGAATTCATGATTCTACGCTATATCATGAAAATTCTGCATAATAAATTCAAATAATTTTGTTGAACAAATTTCACTTTAGTGATATAATTTTTTCAAAAGCAAGAAGTTTTTTGAGCGAATTGAAAAACTTGCTTAGCCAGCGCGCGGCACTACATCAAATAAAGGGGGAACTTTATATGGAAGCAATTAACAACATCGTCAATATGTTGAACGGACCCATTTGGGGCGTTGGAATGTTAGTTCTGATTGTTGGCAGTGGTTTATACTTTACAATCCGTCTCGGCTTTTTCCAGTTTGTTCATTTTAAAGATATGTGGAGCCGAATCATTGATAAGTCGGAGTCTGAATCCGGTATTTCTTCATTCGCATCCTTCTGTACAACCATGGCGATGCGTGTTGGTACCGGTAACGTAGCCGGTGTAGCCGTAGCTCTTTACATGGGCGGACCTGGCGCACTCTTCTGGATGATCATCGCTGGTATGACAAACTCTGCTGTTTGTTTTACTGAGTGTACATTATCCGTACTTTATAAGAACCGTATCGATGGTCAGTATCGAAGCGGCGGTGCTTACTGTGCTGAGAGAGGTCTTGGCTGGAAAGCTTATGGTACCTTCTATGCAGCATTCTTCGGACTGGGCGTTGTATTATTCATGCCGGCAGCAGCTACCTATACAATCTGCGATGGATTTAAGAACGCTTTAGGTATTCCGATGTGGATTACGGCTCTGGTTATCGCACTGGCTATGGCAGTTGTAGTTATGGGTGGTGTTAAACGAATCAGTTCTGTAGCATCTATGCTGGTTCCGCCGATGGTAGGCATTTACCTGATTGCAACAGTTGTTATCTTAATCGCAAACGCAGGTCAGATTCCGAGCGTTATCGCTCAGGTTGTATCCTGTGCATTTGGTTCCAAAGAAGCTCTTCTGGGCGGCGGCGTTGGTATCGCTATCCAGCAGGGTGTTAAACGAGGCACATTCTCATCTGCATCTGGTATGGGTGAGTCCATGCCGACCGCAGCAGCAGCAGAGACCAGCCACCCGATTAAACAGGGTATGGCAAACGCAGCTGGTGTTTGGCTGGATACCGTTATCGTATGTACCGCTTCTGGTCTGATGATGCTCTTAAGCGGATGCTACAATACACAGTTTGGTTACATCGGTGGTACCGGTGCAATGCACGATCAGATGGCTCAGTTAGCAGCAGATGGAACATATGGCGTTATTTTCGTTCAGAATGCCTGCAGCACCGTTATGGGAAGTATTGCTCCTCTGTTCATTGCTATCATGCTGGCTCTGTTCTCCTTTACATGCTTAATCAGCTACTATTATGAGGGCGAGACTTCGGTTCTTTACCTGTTCCAGGGCGATGATAAAGCAGCTACCCGTAAAGTAGTTATCAGAATTATGCAGATTGTTATGCCTATCCTTATCTTCATCTGGGGCAATATCGATTCCGGTCTGGCTTGGAATCTTTCTGACCTTGCACTTGGTGGATCTACATGGATCAACATGTTAGTTGTACTGCTTCTGTCTCCGAAGGTATTTGCACTGTACAAAGACTACGAAGAGCAGATGAAAGCAAAGAAAGACCCGTACTACAACCCGGATAAGCTTTGCTGGAAGGGCGTAGACGTTGAGATGTGGAAAGACATCAACAAAAAACGTATCGCAGAAGATAAATAATCGGATGTGAATCGTTACATATTATTAGATATAGAGTTTAACTCCTAGAGTCTAATATAAAAGGCAGTCCCTGTCGTGTGGCAGGGGCTGTTTTTTTGTTTCATAGGATGTTCCTATGAAACAAAACGCTCCGCTTCACGTGTACAAGTGCTAAAACTGTCCGCCATTGACGGAAACTGTCCTCCCAGTAAAGGCGGGCTGTTTGTTGGAAACAAAAAAAATGAGAAGAATTTGTGGTTGAACACAATTGAAAGAGGAAGGGCTGAATTGCTATAATAATCACATATCAATGAGCGAATCTGAAAATAAACACAAAAAAGAAGAAAATGCCATGAGATGTACGTCTCTTTGGCGGGATAAACCGAAAGGTTTCAGCAGTAAAGGAGGACCAAATGAAAAAAAGACGTGTTTTGAGTGTTGTATTGGCAGCGTCGATGTTTGCTATGCTTTTAACTGGATGTGGCGGTGGGAATCAAGGTAGTGCAGAAGGAAGCCAGGCGGCAGCAATCGGACAGGGGGTAGCGGAAGCGGAAAGCTGCATCAAGATTGGTGTGTCCGGTACACCGGATCTGGATCCGGCCATTGTAAATACTGGTTCTAGCTTAATTGCAGCGATCAATATTTATGATACACTGATATTCCCGTCAAATGAAGCGGATGAAGGCGTTATCCCGAGAGTGGCAGAAGATTGGACAATCAGTGAGGATGGTCTTACATATACTTTCAACCTGAAGAAAGGAATTAAATTCCATAATGGGGATGAATTAACAGCTTCGGATGTTGTGTATTCGATGGATCGTCTGTTAACGATTGGTGAGGGATATGCTTATATTTTTACAAGCTATGTTGAGCCGGGAACGACAGTAGCCGTCGATGATTATACAGTTGAGTTTCATCTGAAACAGGCATATGGACCATTTATTAACGCTCTGGTTCGTTTGTATATCCTGAATGAAGATGAAGTAAAGGCAAATACACAGTCAACCGGAAATTACGGTGAGAATGGTGACTACGGAAGAACCTATCTCCTGACACATGATGCAGGTTCGGGTGCGTATAAAGCAGTTGAACTGGTACAGCAGGATTATTTCTATGCTGAGCAGAATCCGGATTGGTTTATGGGATGGGAGAATGAGAAAGCTCCGAAAGCTTTCAAACAGATGGCTATCACCGAAGCAACCACAGTTCGAACGATGATCAACAATAAAGAGATGGATATCACAGATACCTGGCAGAGTGTTGAGACATTGTCTGCATTAAGCAAGATAGATGGTATTTCGATTGCTAAATACAGCAATGGTCTGGAATATAATGTATACATGAACACACAGGCAGCTCCGATGGATGATATTAATTTCCGTCGTGCGATGAACTGCGTAATTGATTACGATACGATCCTTAATTCTATTTTCCCAGATTCCGTTAAGGCAACCGGTCCGGTTCCAGCAGGTGTTATGGGTCATGTAGATACAAAGGCTTTTAAATTTGATATTGAGCAGGCTAAGAAATACATCGCAGCATCTAAATATGCAAATGATTATGCAAACTATCCGATCGAAATTGTTGTTAACTCGGATGTATCTGACCTTGAAAAGATTGCACTGATGATGCAGTCAGCAGCAAAAGAAATTGGAGTGACAATTACAATTGCAAAAGCTCCGTGGGTTTCTCTGATTGATCAGATGGGTTCAGTAGAAACTTCTCCGCAGATTACAATTATCAACTCTGCTCCGCCGTTCGATGATGCAGGTATCTATTTACAGAGCCGTTATGGAGATGAGACAAAAGGAACCTGGGAGAATGGTGAGTGGTTAGCTGATTCAACCGTTAACGATATGATTGAAGATGCACTTGGAACTACAGATACGGATGAGCGTCTTGCAAAATACGCAGATATCCAGAACTATATTGTTGATGAAGTCTGTCCGAGCGCTTGGCTCTGTGACCTTTCAGAGAGATGTGCTTACCAGAGCTCTTATGTTACCTGGCCGTTTGTAGAGCAGGGTGGCGTTCCACAGTGTGTAAATGGTTATAGTCAGGTTTACTCTGAATTTGAGTATAATCTGGATCAAAAGTAAGATTTGTGAAAGGCTCTGCTGCAAAATAAAACATATTTATAATCTAAATATATGATTTTGCAGCATCCTTTTTGCAGACAGTAAGAGGTGAAGCGTAGTGATTAAATACATAATAAAACGGCTATTGATGGGAATCCTGGTATTGTTTGGAACATCATTATTGATATTTACCATTGCCAGAGTTGTTCCCGGTGATGTAGCTACCATCGCTCTGGGAGCCAGAGCCACTGAGGCAGCTAAAGAAGCGCTTCGCATGGAGATGAACCTCTATGATCCGTTCCCGGTTCAATATGTAAAATGGCTCACTAGTGCAGTAACAGGAAATTTTGGAAACTCTTTTGTAACTAAGAGACCGGTAGCCATGGACGTGGCACAGTTTCTTCCAGCAACATTGGAATTGATTATCATGGCTGGTGTATTTATGGTAATCGGAACATTTATTCTTGGACTTCTGGCTGGTAAATACAAGAATACATGGGTAGATGGTTTGATTCGAGTTCTGTCTTATATCGGAGTAGCACTTCCGGCATTCGTAATCGGAATTCTGCTTTTGCTTCTGTTTGGATATAAATTACAGGCAATTCCGGTTTTGGGACGGTTAAGCACAACACTGGTAGCTCCGAAAACGGTAACTGGATTTTTTGTGCTGGATGCGTTGCTGGCAGGTGATTTCACAGTGGCCTGGGATGCATTTTTACATTTGCTTCTTCCGGCACTTGCACTTGCCGTACCGCCGATGGTTCAGGATGCCAGAATCCTTCGCTCTTCTCTGGTTGATAACTCAGCCAAAGAATATATGGCAGTTTCTACGGGACATGGACTTCCTCCGAACCTGTTGATCAGGAAGTATCTTCTGAAACCGTCAGCAACCTCGGCAATTACGACCATGGGTATGGACTTTGCGTCTTTGATGGGAAATGCATTCCTGGTAGAGCGTATTTTCAACTGGCCTGGTATTTCCAGATATGGAATTAATGCAATGTTGTTTAAGGATTTAAATGCTATATGTGCGGTTGTTTTGATTATCGGTATTACATTTTTTGTAGTGAATCTGGTGGTAGACCTGATTGTGGCTGCTCTGGATCCTAGAATGCGGAAGGGAGGAAGTAAGTAATGAGTACGCAAGGTGAAACAAAAGCGGCTCGTAAACCGCTTCTATCTCCATCCACAAGAGAGAATCTCCGAATTTATAAATACAAATTCAGTCGCAATAAACTGTCAGTATTTGGACTTGTGCTTGTATTGCTTTCGTTTTTCTTCGCAATTTTTGCAGAAGTAATTGTTCCGCATCCGGAAAGCATCGGTAGTTTTGTTGATTACGCAAATGCCAGCCTTCCGCCTTGTAAGGACTACTTATTTGGAACTGATCAGATGGGACGTGACGTTTTTTCGCGAGTTATCTTCAGTTTCCGCGGTGCACTGATTATGAGTATCGTTGTTCTGGCTATTTCTGTTCCGGTAGGAACGGTACTTGGACTTTTGGCCGGATATTATCATGGAACTAAGATAGATGCAGTTATCATGAGAATCTCGGACGTATTCCTTTCTGTACCGTCTCTGATTCTGGCACTGTGTGTAGCTTCGATTCTGGAACCGAACATGATGAACTCCATGCTCGCAGTAACAATTATGTGGTGGCCGTGGTATACACGACTTGTATACAGCCAGGCATCATCTATTTCGGAAGAATACTTTGTTAAAAATGCAGAATTAATAGGAGCTTCCAAGGCGCACATTCTCTTTAGAGAAATTCTTCCTAATTGTTTGTCTCCTATTTTTACAAAAATGGCGCTGGATGTAGGCTGGGTTATTCTGATGGGAGCGTCCTTGAGTTTCGTTGGTCTGGGTGAACAGCCTCCTACACCGGCATTTGGACAGATGATTTCTGACGGTGCTGCATTAATGCCGGATATCTGGTGGCTGACAATATTCCCAGCTGCTGGTATTGCATTTATGATTTTAGGCTTTAACTTCCTGGGAGACGGTATCCGCGACATGTTTGATAAGGGAGGACACTAAGGATGAGAGAAAACATTTTAAATATTGAAGACCTCTCCATTTGGTATCGTACCTATCGCGGTTATTCTAAAGTGGTTGATCATATCAATCTGCAGGTAGGAAAAGGAGAGAAAATAGGTCTGGTTGGTGAGTCTGGCTGTGGCAAGACAACAACAATGAAAACAGTAATGGGAGTTCTGGGAAAGGATTTAATCCATGTTCCAGATGGCAAGATAGATTTTGCAGGAAAAAATGTTCTGGAAATGAAGCAATCAGAACTTTTACAGTTACGACGAACCGGAATATCCATGATTTCTCAGTCCCCTATGTCAGCGTTGAATCCAGTATTTACAATTGGTCAGCAGCTGACAGATATTATCAAGTATTCCGGTCTTTATAAAAAGAATGATAAAAAAGCCATCACGGAGGCAGCACATCAGGCACTTACCAGTGTTATGTTGTCGGATCCGGATCGTATTATGGCAAGTTATCCACATCAGTTATCAGGAGGCATGAGGCAGCGCGTCTGTATTGCATCAGCGTTGGTTACACCGAAGGAACTCTTGATTGCGGATGAACCGTGTACAGCACTGGATGTTACAATTCAGGATCAGATTCATCATCTTTTACGAGTGCTTGTAGAAGAAAAGAAACGTTCATTGATTATGATTACTCATTCTCTTGGCGTGGCCAGAGAACTGGTAGACCGAATCTATATCATGTATGGTGGAAATATTGTGGAGACATGTCGGACAGAAGACTTGTTTAAATCGCCGTCTCATCCATATACGCAGGGACTTCTTTCCTGTGTACCGAGGCTTTCAGGCGGCGGATTATCAGCAGGAATTTACGGTTATGTACCAGATTATGTAAATCCTCCGGAAGGATGTCGATTTGCACCTAGATGTCCATACGCAACGGAAATATGTAAGAAAAAACGTCCGCCAGTAGTGGAGATTGAACCGGAACATAAAGTTGCCTGTTTCCGCTATGCAGATGGAAAAACGGAAAAGGAGGGGGCGGAGTAATGGGAAAAGAATTATTGATTGCAAAAGATTTAAAGCAGTATTTCCCCATTGGAAAGGATCGCTTTGTCCGTGCCGTTGACGGAGTTAATTTTTCCATCAATGAAGGAGAGGTTATGGGACTGGTAGGCGAGTCCGGTTCCGGAAAGAGTACGATTGCCTATACAGTTATGGGAATGTACCGTCAGACGGATGGAGAGATTATTTTTAACGGGCAGACCATTACGAATAAGACAAAGGGACGAAGCAAAGATTTTCGCCGGGATGCACAGATTGTATTTCAGGATCCGGGTTCATCCCTGAATCCGTATCAAGATGTTCGTCAGATTTTAAGTCTTCCTCTTCGTGTACACAATGTAGTTTCAAAAGACGGGATAGATGACAAAATTCGTGAAATTCTTCAGATGGTAGAATTGCCGCCGGATTTCATGTATAAGACGCCGAACTCCATCGGAGGCGGCGAGCGTCAGCTGGTATCGATTGCCAGAGCTCTTTGCAGCAATCCGAAATTTATTATTTTGGATGAGCCAACTTCTTCTCTGGATGTTTCTATTCAGGCGAAGATTCTGAATATGCTGATGAAGCTGAAGGAAGAGCAGAAGTTGACATATATGTTTATTACACATGATATGGGTGTTATGAGAAACGTATCCACAAAGATTGCTATTATGTACTTGGGCAAGATTTGTGAGATTGCTCCAACAAAAACATTCTATGAAGCACCAATGCACCCATATACACAGATGCTGCTTTCGGCGATTCCGGTTGTTACACCGGAAGAAGAAGCATTGAAACCAAAGAAAGTGAAGAGTGAAGGGGAAATTCCATCTCCTGTTAATATTCCAAGTGGCTGTAGTTTCCACACCAGATGTGCCTTTAAGCAGAAAATCTGTATGGAAGTGGATCCTGAAATGCAGGAAGTAGAACCTGGTCACTTTGTCCGATGCCATTTGTGTGGAAAATGTAAATAGTGATTCAGAGATTCCCGAATGCCGGGAATTAAGAATAAAAAAGACACATTGTCCCAAGAGACAATAGAATGGAGGGTGTTATGTTAGAATATGAAGTTCTCGATGCTTGTTTGAAGCTGCTTCGCGACATGTTCATGTTGAAACCTGGAGAGACAATTGCGATTACAACTGATACAATGTCCAGTGATGAGATTGTAGAAGCAACTGCACAAGCAGCAGTGATTCTCGGAGCTAAGCCACTTATCTTTAAGATCGCTGCACCGGAAGGCGCAAAAGCTGGCGATAAAGATATGCCGATGAAAGCACTGATTGATGGTATTAAAGCTTGTGATGCCTGGGTAGAATTCAACTATAAGCTGATCTTCTATTCCACCGTTTATGACAAGATTACAGAAGATCCGAACAATCGTCCGAGATATATGAATCAGAACGGTGTTCATCCGGAACTGTTGGTTCGCAACATTGGTAAAGTAGACAACATTCTTCTGAACAAGTTTATCCAGGGATTCTCGGATTACTGTGAGGCAGGACATCATATGCGCTTTACAACTCCGGCAGGAACGGATTTGGAGTGTGATAATGAACCGGGTCGTGATTATGTAACGGCGGATGGATTCGTTCGTAAGAATGATATTAAGATGTTCCCAGGTCAGATCAGCTGGTCTCCGAACTTTGAGAGTGTAAATGGCGTGCTTGTGGTTGATGGAACTCTTTCTCCGCCAATCGGAGCATTACAGGGACCGGTTAAGTTCTATATCGAGAAGGGCTATATCAAAAAAATTGAAGGTGGAAGAGATGCTGAAAACTTCCGTGCATGGCTGGAGAGCTTCGATGATCCGAATATGTTCCTGATGGCTCATAGTGGTCTTGGATTTGGACCGATGGCACAGCTTAACGGCGACATCGTAGAAGATGAGCGTGTATGGGGCTGTACAGAATGGGGTATCGGAAATGTTGGTCCGCAGCTGGTATCTGATATGGAAGGTGGAATTGCCGCAGCTTCTCATTCGGACGGTATTGCATTGAACTGCAGCCTCTGGATTGATGGTGTGCAGGTTCTTGATGAAGGTAAAGTAGTAGGTCCGACGGAAGAGTTTGTAGAGCTGGCAAGACAGCTTGGCCACTAATCAATAAGTAATAAATTACGGAGAGGTACACGATGGATGTTCAGAAATTGCAGAATCTGATTTCAGAAAAACGGGAACAGATGGTTGCAGATATGATAGAGATGAGTTCGATACCTGCTGTCAATCCGAAGATGGGAGGCACCGGCGAATATGCAAGAATGCAGTGGATCATGCGATGGTTCGATAAGCGCCAGATCCCCTATGAGGTATACGAGGTTCCGGACGAAAATGTCAAAGAAGGCGTGCGCCTCAACGTAGTTGTGACAATCCCCGGAACTAAGCTTACGGATCGTTCTCTGTGGTTTATCAGCCATGTGGACACCGTAGGTCCGGGAGATTTAAGTGCCTGGGATACGGATCCTTTTACTCCTACAGTAAAGGATGGAAGAATCTATGGACTTGGATGTGAAGATAACAGCCAGTCAGTGATTACTACCATGTATGCATGCGAGGCGTTGTTTGCCGAACATATCCAGATAGATAGGAATTTGTGCTTCTATTATGCGTCGGATGAAGAAACTGGAAGTGATTTTGGCATGAAGGCACTTCTTGATAAAGGACTCATTCAGCCGAAAGATGAGGCAATTGTTCCGGATGGGGGCAGCGCGGATGGCTCTTTTGTTGAAATTGCAGAAAAATCGCAGATTTGGCTTAAATTTACAATAAACGGAAAAACATCTCATGCAGCGATGCCACATCTGGGTATCAATGCATGTTATATAGGAATGAAATTTGGTGTTGAATTGGAGGATGCTCTTAAAACGAGATATGATAAAGAAGACACCATGTTCAATCCACCAATGTCGACCTTTGAGGTGACACAAAAATTTGCCAATGTGGAAAGTCCTAATGTCATGCCGGGAAAAGATGTATTTTGTATGGATTTAAGAATTTTACCGGATTATTCAGTGGATGAAGTGATGGAGTTTATCCAAGGACTTATGAAGCAATATGAGGCAAAATACCCGGGAATTAACATGAATGTGGAGTATCTGACCCGGGTGGTAGCACCGCCGCCTACCTCGCCGGAAAGTAAGGTAGTACGGAGCTTGATGGAGGCAATCTCGGAGACGGGAACAAAGGCCTACTGCGGTGGTATCGGAGGCGGCACCTGCGGCGCCATTCTCCGGGAGAAAAATATTCCTGCTGTAATCTGGTCTACACTGGATGATATGTGTCATACACCAAATGAATATGTGGTAATTGATAACTTGGTTCGTGATACAAAGATTTATCTGGCTGCGTTGGCTAGATACGAAGAGTAGGATAAGAAAACAATAAAATGATAGGAGGTACACATACATGTACGAATTAGAGTTAACGAATGCGTGCTATAAGCTGCTTCATGATATGTTTGATTTGCAGCCCGGAGAATCCCTTGCTATTACGTGTGATACAGAGTCGAATATGGACGTTGTAAACGCAACAGCAAAAGCTGCTTTTGCTCTTGGGGCAAAACCGCTGGTCCTGAAAATGTCAACACCAAGAGACTGTGGAAAAGCCGGCGATATTGATATGCCGATTGAGCCGTTAGTGGCAGCTATCAAGGGATGTGATGCCTGGGTAGAGTATAACAATAAATGGATCTTCTATTCAACTGCATATGATAAGATTGTAGCGGATCCAGAAGATAGACCAAGATACATGAATCTGTGCGGAGTTAATCCGGAGCTGATGGTTCGTAATATTGGTAAAGTTGATAATAATCTTCTGACCAAATTTATCATGGCAATCTCTGATTTCTGTGAGGCTGGAAAACATTTTGTAATCACATCTCCAAATGGTATGCACCTGGAATGCGATAATGAGCCGGGTAGAGCTTATGTGACAGCAGACGGACATGTACGTAAGGGTGAAATTAAGATGTTCCCAGGACAGATTAGCTGGTCTCCGAACTTTGACAGCATCAATGGAACGATCGTTGTAGATGGTACTATCACACCGCCTCTGGGAGCTGTAAAGAATCCGATTACATTTACTATTGAAAAGGGTTATGTTACCAAGATTGAAGGCGAAGGAACTGATGCAAAGGCTTATGCAGAATGGATGAAATCATTCAATGACAAACAGATTTATCTGGTTGCGCATGGAAGCTTTGGTTTTGGACCGAATGCAATGCTCAATGGCGATATCGTAGAAGATGAGCGAGTATGGGGATGTACAGAGTGGGGATTCGGTAATGTTGGTCCTCAGCTTGTTTCGGATATTCCGGGTGGTATCCCGGCAGCAACCCATTCTGATGGTATTTGCTTAAACTGCAGCGTATGGGTAGATGGTGTTCAGATTCTTGACGAAGGTAGAGTTGTTGGCCCTACTCCTGAAATTGTAGAAATGGCACATCAGTTAGGTCATTGATCAGGATAGAAAAATAGGCAAGGGGGTGCTGCAGATTTGCAGCATCCCCCTTTTTTGAGGGTTTGTGTAATGTGTTGATTTTAACCTTTATTTTAGGTGCAGGTTCGGGCAATTTGTAGTATAATTAATCGCTATATAACACGACTCGGAGGTGCTGGCAGAATGATAAGAGCAATTGATATATTGAATCTGCCTTCCATGCGTGAAGGCTATATTGCAGCGGGAGGAAATGGTGCGTATCGTGTGATACGACGATTCGAGATTCTAGAAGAGACCTATCCAGCGGTTGTTCAGTATTTGGATGAGGGGATTTTTTATCTGACGAGTTTCTGGAGCCTGGCGGATAATAAAGAAAACCGGATACATCTGATTGAGGCGATGATCGAGCATCGATGTGCTGGGATCGGGATAATGCCTGGAAGTTACCTAAATGAGGAGATAGATCCTGAGATATTGAAATTGGGAAATGAATGTGGTTTTCCGATTTTATATATTCCTGTAACTGTTCGGTGGGGAGATATGGTTTCGGAATATAGCATCATCGCAAACAACAGCATGGAATCGATCGAACGCAGTTGGATGGATATGGCATTGGGGACCTTTGTTGATTTTCATGTGAATAAAGATCCGGATATGCTGTGCCGGAAAATGAGTGAGATTTTGCAGCTTCCGATTGTGATGAGTGCATTGACGGTTTACAGTTATGGAACAGAAGGAATTACGGTAGCTTTTTTGATTTCCCGGATTCAGAAGATACGACAGAATGAGGGGAATACGATGCAATCGCCGATGATGCTTCGAATTGATAGTTCACGCCTGGCAGTTGTATATTTTGGAGAAAACAGCATGGTGGCCTGCTGTCCGAGCCGGGGGTCAGTGCAGGAGAATATGCTTCAGCTATATCATCAGATGGCGCCTTATATAGTTCGGGAACTGGATAATATTTCTCAGGGCAGTAAAATACGAAAAATTGAACCAGCAATACCATACTACGGGAAAGCAAAAATATACATAGTGTTCATGCGATTTGATAGTTTTGACAAATCGAAATTAAACTTTGACAGAAAGTATATTTTGTATGAAAGTAACTATAATCAGAAATATTGTATTTTGTTAATTCCGGAAGAGGAAGGGATGAAATCGCCGTATGATGTTTATTGCAGGTTGTCAGAAGATAATAAACCGAATTTGTTTGTGTTTTCACAAAGAAAATATAAAAATAAGGAACTGCATCGAGAGATCATGCGAATAAAAAATTTATTGAATTCTCTTCTGTTTTTGAAGGGGCTTTACAGTATGGATGAGCTTTCTTTACTTTACCTGCTTACGAATGCGCCGAGGGAACAGAAAGTTCTTTTGTATTCGGCGGATCAATTAAAAATCAAATATTCAGATGAAGTGATAATTTTTTTGAACACACTTCGCCTTTATCTGGTTCTTCGCAGTATTAAAGAAGTATCACAGCTTTTGGGAATTCATGTTAATTCCGTAAAATATAGAATTGAAAAAGCAGTACAGTATATGGAAATGGGGAGCGATTTATCATTGAATGAAATATCATCGCTAGGAACACTTCTTTATCTGGAACGGATGACGGCAGAAAGACGTTAATGCACTCTGACTATCAGGAGGAGAAAGATGGATATTAGTATTATGGATGTGATAGGACCGGTTATGATAGGACCGTCCAGTTCCCATACAGCAGGGGCTGCAAGATTGGGAGGGGCTGCCCGCGCACTTTGCGGAAAAACGTTTAACAGAGCAGAATTTGGCTTACATGGATCGTTTGCGAAAACATATCGTGGACATGGAACTGATCTGGCATTACTTGCGGGTATTATTGGTATGAGTCCGGAAGACGGGCGGATTCCCGACGCGTTTCAGATTGCTACTGAACAAGGACTCGCCTGGAAATTTTTTGAAAAGCAGATGGAGGGAGTTCATGAAAACGCAGTAGAAATTCGCCTTTTTGATGGAGAGGAGCAGGTTCTTTGTATGGTAGGATCGTCTATTGGAGGTGGTCGTATCATGATTAATGATTTAAATGGCTGCCGGATTGATCTTTCAGCTGAGCTGCCTGCAATTGTGATTAGTCACATGGATCGAAAAGGCATGATTCATCAGATTACCAGCGTTCTTTTGGACGAAGACATGAATGTAGGAACTCTGAAGCTGACGAGAAATACGAAAGGAGAGCATGCACTGAGCATTATAGAGGTGGATGAGTCGGTGGATGATAAAATTCTTGAACGTCTTCGCCGGATTCCGGATGTATTGAGTGTACAGGCAGTACAGATATAACTTTCGGCAGGAAGGCCTAAGGTTACTGGACACGTATGCGTGAACAGTAACGGCCTAAGATATGTGCCAGGAATATGCAGTAGAATATAGAAGAAAGTGGGGAAGGCAGAGGTGTATAATACAATTGAGGATTTGTGCCGTACAGCCGAGGAACGAAATCAACCGATGTGGATGGAGATTCTTGAGGATGAGATGCGTTGTACGGATAAATGTGAGGATGATGTCTGGAAAGAGCTGGAGAATCGATATGACATCATGAAAAATGGAACGACAGCGGCACTTGGTGAATCTGGAAAACGCCTTCGGAAAACAATGATCACCGGTATGGCGGAGCGCCAGTTCAGCTATGCAGAAAACGGAAATAGTCTGTGTGGGGTGGGGATTAATAAAATGATGGCACGTGCCATTTCGTTAAGTGAGACGAATGCGGCGATGGGTAAGATTTGTGCGGCCCCGACTGCAGGCTCGTGCGGAATTCTTCCGGCTGTTCTGGTTACGATGGAAGAAGAGTGGAATCTATCTAAGAGAAAGATCCTGGAAGGACTTCTCATTGCTTCCGGAATTGGAGCGGTGGTAGTGAAAAATGCCACTGTTGCAGGAGCGGAAGGAGGATGTCAGGCAGAATGTGGAGTGGCGGCTGCTATGGCAGCTGCAGCCGTAGTGTATCTGGCAGGCGGAACCTGCAGACAGCAGGCAGCAGCGGTGTCATTGGCATTGATTAATGTGATGGGATTGGTCTGTGATCCGATTGCAGGATTAGTTCAGATACCATGTGCACAGAGAAATGCGTCTCAGGCGGTGAATGCCATTGTCAGTGCAGATTTGGCACTGGCAGATACGGTGTGTCCGGTTCCGGCGGATGAGGCAATTGAGGCTATGTACAGAGTAGGAAAGCAACTTCCAAGAGAACTTCGGGAAACTGCATTAGGAGGAATTGCGGAGTCTGAGACAGGAAAGAGAATTGCCGATGAAATAAGGAATCAATGAGTAGTTTAGTAAAAGACAGGGTATTAAAGCGAATTTTAATGGTTGGAACGGGAGGCACGATTGCCTGTAAAAGCAGTGAGGATGGGCTCAAGCCCCTTCTTACATCGGAAGAACTGCTTAGGTATGTTCCGGATACAAAAGAGTTTTGTAAGGTGGATTCGCTGCAGGTGATTAATATTGACAGTACGAATATGCAGCCGCGTTACTGGCTGATGATTGCAGAGACCATTGAAAAACACTATGAAGATTATGATGGATTTGTGGTCTGCCATGGAACCGATACCATGGCTTATACGGCGGCAGCGCTTTCTTATCTGGCGCAGAATTCGAGAAAACCTATCGTTGTGACCGGCGCACAGAAGCCGATTGATTTGGAAATCACCGATGCCAGAGCAAATCTTTCAGACAGTCTGCGGTTCGCCAGCTGCGATAAGGCATATGGTGTAACGATTGTCTTTGACGGCAAGGTGATTGCCGGAACCAGAGGAAAAAAAGAAAAAACGAAGAGCTACAATGCCTTTTCTAGTATCAATTTCCCTTATATTGCAGCCATCCTAGATGGGCATATTATTTTCTATCTGGATGATAAAGAGCAGATGAAAGAACCGGTGAGGTTTTATCATTCATTGAATTCGAAAGTGGGCCTTTTGAAGCTGATACCGGCCATGGATTCCGGCGTGCTGGATTACATGGCAGAACACTGTGATGCGGTGATTTTGGAGTCCTTCGGTGTCGGAGGCATTCCAACTTACGATTCGGGTGATTTTCATAAATCCATTGAGGATCTGGTGCGGACCGGAAAAACAGTTGTCATGACCACCCAGGTAACCAATGAGGGCAGCAATATGTCAGTCTACGAGGTGGGAAAAAGCATTAAAAAGGAATTTGACCTCTTGGAGGCCTATGATATGACGCTGGAAGCGGTTGTGACAAAATTAATGTGGATTCTGGGACAAACCAGTGATCCGGAAGAAATACGGGAGATGTTTTATAAAACCATTAACCGGGATATGCTTTTTACTTGTGCGGTGCATGATTAAAGGAGATAGAAAAAACACTTCGGACAGTTTTTTTGGGAGACTATCCGGAGTGATTTTTTTGCCATTATATAGATAATGTCTATGATAGAAATGGTAATTTTTTGTAAATTGTCATTGACGATCCAGCCGCCGCGCGATACAATCAACCGCGAAAGGCGGTAATGGTATGGTACAGAAAGTGATTCGGGATCGCCTGGATGCGATCCTTCATTGGAATATATCCCTGGTCGGGGGATTTCTCGGAGCCTATGCGATTTTGCTTCATGCCGGAAACTTTGGCTCTGCTCAGACAGGCAACCTGATGGAGATGGGAGCGGAACTGGTATCGATGGAATGGTTTAACGTCCTTCTGCGTCTGGCTGCGCTGGTGCTGTTTGGACTGGGCGTGGCATCCGCATATCTGCTCACGAACTTTACGAAAATAAACATGCGGAAACTTGCCCTCTGGGTGGATGCGGCTGCACTGGCACTGGCATCGATGCTGCCGCTTGAACCAGCGCTGGTCGGAATTTATCCGATTTTCTTTGCATCCGCATTTCAGTGGGGCGTCTATTCCGGTGCCGACGGATTTAACAGTGCGACAATCTTTATGACGAACAACTTCAAACAGTCGGTGCTTGGCTGGCTGCAGTACGGTCTGACAAAGGATAAGGAATTTAAGAGAAAAGCAATTCTTTATACCTATACGGTCATCAGCTTTTTCCTGGGCGTGGTACTCGGAGCGTGGGCGGTCGGTCAGTTCGGCATCTACAGCGCCTATGTAGGCTTTTTGCCATTGGCGGCTGCGAGAACCTTTATCGCGGTCGGTACGGCTCCGCTTGAAAGCGAGACTCCGGAGGAGACGGCAGTCGAGGCGGCAGAGGAGATGGAAGAAGCAGAGAAGCTGGAGAAGGAGCAGAAGCTGTAAAGTCTGTTTCCTGCAAGTTTTCTACAGGATGAGGGAAAGAAAAGCGGCAGGAAACAGGCTTCGGCGGGAACAGGATGCGGAAAAATGCAGGCGTTTAAGAACAGCAAACGTGAAGCAGTGGACAGATTTAATGCTGGTGATATTGCTGCTGTAGAAATTTTCCCAGTATTCCTACTCCCTGATATAGCGCCGCAGACATAATACATAAAAGAATAATACTCATCACAACCATATCCATCTGGAATACCTGTGAGCCGTAGATGATCAGATATCCGAGTCCCTGTTTGGCAGCGAGAAATTCACCGATGATGACGCCGACCAGACAGAGACCGATGTTGACCTTCATGTTGGCGAGAATCAGCGGGATTGAGCCTGGCAGCAGGACTTTGGTTAAAATATGAATCCGGTTTCCTCCGAGGGACCGGATTAATTTGATCTGGTCGGGATCCATCGAGGAAAATCCGTTGTGGAGTGTCAGGATCGAGCCGAAGACAGCGACCGAGATGGAGGCAACGATGATCGTGCGGATGTTGCTCCCAAGCCAGACGATGAGAATCGGGGCGAGGGCGGATTTCGGCAGACTGTTGAGCATGACGAGATACGGCTCCAGAATCTCTGAAAGATTCCGGCTCGACCAGAGGAGAACCGCGCCGATCAGCCCGCAGAGGATGACCAGTGTAAAGCTGATCAGCGTTTCATAGAGCGTCACGCCGGTGTGGATGAGGATGCTTTTGTCCTGCATCATCCGCAGGAAACAGCGCACGGTGCGTGACGGGGAACTGAAAATAAACGCGTCGATGAGCCCTAGTCGGGCGCTCATTTCCCAGCATATTAAAAAGAAAACGAATAAGAAAATCCGGCAGAAGAGAACCAGACGGCGCCGATGGAGCTGGCGGCGGAGGTAGGCTTTCTGGGCGGTGGATTCTTTCTTACATTTCATACTTTTTGCCCTCCCCTTGCAGTGTCTTCCATAGTTCATTGAAATAAAGAGAAAAAGCCGGATCATTCCGGCGTTCCAGCGGTCGGTTAGCGGACAGCGGGAAGGTAACCGGCAGGATGCGGCAGATGGTTCCGGGGCGTTTAGTCAGAACCAGGATGCGGTCGGCGGCACTCACGGCTTCGGAGAGGTCGTGGGTGATCAGAATCGCTGTTTTGCGGCTCTCCCGGATGATGGTGCTGATATCGTCGCAGACGGTTAAGCGTGTCTGATAATCGAGCGCCGAAAATGGTTCGTCGAGAAGCAGAAGCTCCGGTTCCAGCGCCAGTGTCCGGATCAGGGCGGCGCGCTGGCGCATTCCACCGGATAGTTCGGAGGGGCGGGAATGCTCAAATTGTTCTAGTCCGTAGATTTTTAAGAGCCGGTGGAGGCGGTCTTCCGCGGCATGATCCATTTTTTTCTGGATTTCCAGCCCGAGAGCAGCATTCTGGATGATCGTCCTCCACTCGAAAAGCTGGTCGCTTTGCAGCATATAACCGATGCGGCACTGGCTTTTCGAGAGCGGAACCCCATTTATAAGAATGGAACCCTCTTCCGGCGGCAGGAGCCCGCTGATTAAGGAGAGCAGCGTGGATTTTCCACAGCCGGACGGTCCGACAATGGCGATAAATTCGCCGGTTTCTACCTGAAATGATATATCAGAAAGGGCTTTCGTCTCCCCGGATATCGTGTGGTAGGAGTAGGAAAGCCCGGAAACTTCCAGAATGGGCGGCATAAGCAAATACCTGGGTAACTGTGTATCAGTGGGACAGTTACGCTCCTTGAAACATTCTTACTTTATAATATGCGGAAATGAAAAGCCGGGTTACTGTTCGCGCATACGTGCCTTGCATTGGTTGACCTGTGTGGAAAAGAGATGCTATAATAAAATATAGGTAATTGTGGAGAGAAAAGCGCTTATAGACAGGATACAGGGGGTATTTATGATACGCAGATATACAGTGGCATTGATGCAGATGGATACACAGAATGATAAAGGAAAGAATCTGGAGACGGCATGCGCCTGGATTGACGAGGCGGCGGCAAAAGGGGCGAAGCTTATCTGTTTCCCGGAGGTGATGAATCTGATCGGCAAAAATATCGGTGAAGGCGGCGGACGCGAGGAAATTCCGGGGTACACGACCGAGCGCCTCTGCGCGAAAGCGAAGGAACACGGTGTCTATATTCACGGGGGCAGTATCACGCAGGCACTTCCGGGGGAAAAACGATCGGCAAATACGAGTGTGCTGATTTCGCCGGAGGGGAAGATTCTGGCGACATACAGCAAACTGCATATGTTTGACATCACGCTGGCGGACGGCACGCCGTACCGGGAGTCGGACCGGGTCAAACCGGGCGATTCGATTGTGACGGTGGAGACGGAGCTGGGCATTTTTGGAATGTCGATCTGCTATGATGTGCGTTTTCCGGAGATTTACCGGCTCATGGCGCTTCGTGGGGCGCAGGTTATCTTTGTTCCAGCGAGCTTTACGATGCCGACGGGAAAGGATCACTGGGAGGTTCTTCTGCGGGCGCGGGCGATCGAGAACGGCTGTTACATCGTGGCACCGGGACAGATTGGACAGAAACCGGCATATGCGGCATACGGCAACAGCCTGGTGGCAGATCCGTGGGGAACGGTGATTGCACGGTCAAAGGATGCACCGGGGATCACCTATGCGGAGATTGATTTAGATTATCTGGAGAAGATACGGAAGCAGATTCCGTCGCTGGAAAACCGGCGGAGTGATTTGTATGAAGTGAGTGAGAAGAAGTAAGGCGTGAATATTTTCAGCCGGCAAAATGGCGTGTGGACGGAAATGAAAAACGGGTGTATTCGGGCAAATGGATAAAAAGGACAGAGAAAAATGGAGTCCAGGGGGGAAAACCATGGTAAAGGTGTTTCTGGTAGAGGATGAGGCGATCATCCGGCACGGTATACGGGATAATATTGACTGGGCGAGCCACGGATTTGAATTTGCGGGGGAGGCGGGCGACGGCGAGTACGCGTATCCGCTGATATTGAAGGCACAGCCGGATATTCTGGTAACAGATATCAAGATGCCGTTTATGGACGGGCTGGAGCTGAGCCGTCTGGTGAAAAAGACGCTTCCGCGCACGCGGATCATCGTGCTCAGCGGCTACAATGAATTTGAATATGCAAAAGAGGCGATCAAGATAGGAATCAGCGATTATCTGCTGAAACCGGTATCCTCGGCGGGACTCATCGATGCGTTGAAAAAGGCGGCGGACGAGATCCGGGAAGAACGGGAAAAATCGAGGCTTCTGGAGCGGTATTTTGTCAGCTACGAAAAATATACGGAATTTCTGGATAAAACGGATTACAGCGGTGTTGACCGGAAGCTCATCAACGATTTTTTAAAGCTCGGCTCAGTCGAAGAGTGCAGTCCGTTTGTCGAGGAGTATTTCGCAGCGATCGGTGAACATAATTACAAATCGCTCTTGCTGCGTCAGTATATGACGATGGATATTTTTTACTGTGTGCAGGAGTTTTTGAAGAAATTGAAAGCGGAGCCGCCGGAGGTTTCGGAAAGCGTGGTTGACATAAAACGGGTTCCGAAGGTGATCGAGAGCGTGGAGATGACGAAAGCCTATCTGATTGAGGAGTTTACGGCTGCTCTGCAGGCGCGCGACCGGGCGTCGAACGACCGTTATGGCAGCGTGATCCGGGATGCAAAGGAATATATCCGGGCAAATTTCAGCCAGAGCGACCTGTCGCTGAACCGGATTGCTGCGCACATTGGCGTCAGTCCGAGCTATTTCAGTTCGATTTTCAAGCAGGAGACGGGGCAGTCCTTTGTGGAGTATCTGACGCAGGTGCGGATGGAACGGGCATGTGAACTTTTGAAATGCACCTCCTACCGGACGTCCGAGATCGGGGAGCAGGTGGGATACAACGATTCACACTATTTCAGCGCGGCGTTCAAAAAAGCGATGGGGCAGTCGCCAAAAGAGTATAAGGCGAGCCAGACGCGGCAGGAGTAAGGAAGGTATGTACTCTCGGAGTCTTTCTGCACTTGCTTTTGTGGCTGATTTTCCGCCAGCCGCACCCGAATTTCATCAACGTACGCACCGCGTACGCCTCAGAAATTTGGGCACAACTGACAAAAAATCATCTCACAAAATCAAGCACAGAAAGATTCCGAAAGTACATAGGTGTTCAAAAAGGGAGGAAAGATATGGGAGTGGAGCAGGGGCAGATTGGAAAAACAGAAGGGATGGCAGAGGTAAACAAAAATCAGGATCCGGGCGCGGATTCATTATCCGCTGCCCGTCCATATCGCCCTCTTTCTCTCCGCGCCCGTCTGATCCTTCTCCTCTTCGTGATTGCCATTCCATTAACAGGCATGGCGCTCGGGTTCCAGAAGATGATCGCCTCCTATTCTGCTTCCTATGACGCGATTCTGGCGAATCTAAAGACGGCGAATGAGTACAACATAAAGTTCAAATCGGATATGGAGTATTCGATGTACCGTGTTATGATCGGGCTGATCGACGCGGAACAGTTCGAAAATGGAGATATTGTCGAGGGCGAGACGAAGTATGCGACGGTGGTCAAGAATCCCCACAGCCTGATTGCGTCGGCGAGACAGGCGTTCGGAACGACGATCGAGCGGGAACCGGGGTCGGACTGTGATATCAAGATAAGAGGTATCCTCTCCTGTCTGGATTCCCTGGAGCGGGCAGTGGATAAAATGATTGGAAATGCCGCCGCCGGTGGATATTACGATGAAAATGTCAATATCTGGGAGAATGACATCCAGGGTCTGTGCTCGATGATTCAGGATTACATCACGCAGTATACCTATTATGAGATGATCAACATGGAGCAGCTTCAGAAAGAGCTGAAGGTGCAGATGGCGGATCAGATGCAGAGCTATCTGGCACTTCTTCTGGTGGTGCTGGTGGTCGGTATGTTTCTGGCAGTTACGATCACGAAATCCATCACGGAACCGCTGCAGCAGTTACAGAGGACGGCAGAACAGCTCGGCCGCGGGAACCTGAATGCGAGGGCGAGAACGGGCGGATTGGAAGAGATCAACGTGCTGGCACGGGCGTTTAACCAGATGAGCGACCGCATCCGGCGGCTGCTTGATAAGACGAGGCAGGAGCAGAAGAACCTGCGGGAGCTGGAGTTGCGCCTCCACCAGGAGCAGATCAGTCCCCATTTCCTCTATAATACACTTGATTCGATCGTATGGATGGCAGAGGGCGGCAACAACCGCCAGGTCGTGGAGATGACGACGGATTTAAGCGACTTTTTTCGCACGGTTTTATCGGGCGGGCGCGATTTTATCACGATCGAGGAGGAAGAATCACACATCCGGAGCTATTTAAAGATTCAGAAGATCCGGTACGAGGACATTCTCGACTATTCGATCGAGATCGAGCCGTCTATCCGGCGCCGGATTGTGCTGAAAATGCTGCTGCAGCCGCTGGTGGAAAATGCCCTCTACCACGGCATCAAAAATAAGCGCGGCGGCGGATGCATTGTGATCCGCGGCTATGAGGATCGGAACGGGCTTGTCTTTGAGGTGGAGGACGATGGGATTGGCATGGATGAGGTGGAACTTGCCGCCGTGCGCGCCAAGCTGACCCTGGAGCCGGAAGAGGAACTTGCCCCGATCGGCAGCGGCGGATTTGGGCTACATAATGTGGTGCAGCGGATTCAGATGTATTATGGCGATCAGGCTGAGATCCTGGTTGAATCTGAAAAGAATATCGGCACCTGCTTTAAGGTTTATTTGGGAAATCAAAAAAAATCATAACTTTTTCAAAAAAAATTGTATTTTTTTAAGGGTACACCTGGAAAAACACAGAAAACGACAAACATCTCAAAAAAATAATATACCTTTTTCCAAAGATGCCCCGTATCCATGATGCGGGGTGCTTTGTTATAATAAATACGCAAAAACAAATATATTGGGTCTTATAAGGAGGAAACAGTATGAGAAAAAGATTAGTGTCCGCAGCTTTAGCAGCAGCAATGGCGTTATCCATGACCGCTTGTACAAGCAATCCGGCTGAGAAAGAGACGGAGGCAGCAGCTCCGGCTGATACAGAGGCAGCAGAAGAGGGCGAAGAGAAAGAAGCGGCAGCAGACGGCGATCTGATTACCGTAGGTTATGCACAGGTTGGTGCTGAGTCTGACTGGAGAACAGCCAACACCGAATCTTTCAAATCTACATTTACTGAGGAAAATGGTTACAAACTGATTTTCGACGATGCACAGCAGAAACAGGAAAATCAGATTAAGGCAATCCGTTCTTTCATCCAGCAGGGTGTTGACTACATCGTAGTTGCTCCGGTTGTTGAGACTGGCTGGGAGACCGTTCTGGAAGAAGCAAAAGAGGCTGGTATCCCGGTTATCCTTTCTGACCGTCAGATGCAGCTTTCTGATGACAGCCTGTATGAGGCATGGGTAGGCGGAAACTTCGTAAAAGAAGGCGAGACCTGCGGCGACTGGCTGGCTAAATATTTAGAGGATCAGGGACGCGGCGACGAAGAGATCAACATGGTTACCATTCAGGGTACCATCGGTGCATCCGCACAGGTTGGCCGTACGGAAGGTATGGACAACAAGCTGAAAGAGCACTCCAACTGGAAGATGCTTGACAGACAGTCTGGTGAGTTCACCCAGGCAAAAGGACAGGAAGTTATGGAGTCCTTCTTAAAGAGCTATGATGACATCGACGTTGTTATCTGTGAGAATGATAACGAGGCATTTGGTGCCATCGATGCTATCAAGGCAGCAGGCAAGACCTGTGGTCCGGACGGCGACATCATCGTTGTAAGTTTTGACTCTGTAAAGGCAGCTTTCGAGTCCATGATCGCTGGCGACTTAAACGCAACCTTCGAGTGCAACCCGCTTCATGGTCCGCGTGTAGCTGAAATCATCCAGAAACTGGAAAAAGGCGAAGAGGTTGAGAAGATTCAGTACGTAGACGAAGCATACTTCGATACAAGCATGGATCTGGAAGAAATCTTAAAGACAAGAGCTTACTAATTCGCTTTTGAATGGTATTTTTAAATGTTAATAATCGGACAGGCAATCGCTTTTGACCGTAAGTGAATGAGTGTCAGACCGGAGGTTTCGGCGGACGGCAGGCACTTGGCAATCAGGAGGCGCGGGGCTGGAGGCTTAGGTTTCCGTCCCTGCGCTTTCTTTTTCAAAAAATAAGGAGGCAAAGCTTTTATGGAAAAGGATTCCGTTCTTGAGATGAGGCATATTTATAAGACATTCCCGGGTGTAAAAGCTCTGCAGAATGTGGATTTTACCTTAAAAAAAGGCGAAATTCATGCCCTGATGGGGGAAAATGGCGCAGGAAAATCCACGCTGATCAAAGTCCTGACGGGTGTAGAGGAGTTTGAAACAGGGGAAATCATGATAGACGGCTGCGATCATGCGATCATCAACCGCAGCCCGCAGGAGGCACAGAACCGGGGCATCAGCACCGTGTATCAGGAAGTCAATCTCTGTCCGAACCTGACGGTTGCAGAGAATCTGTTTATCGGACGCGAACCGCGAAAAGGCGGATTGATTGACTGGAAAACAATGAATAAAAAGGCCAGCAAACTGCTGCAGGACCTTGACATACATGCAGATGTAACACAGACGATCGACAATTATTCGATTGCAATTCAGCAGATGGTAGCGATCGCCCGTGCAGTCGATATGTCGGCAAAGGTATTGATTCTTGATGAGCCGACCTCATCTCTCGATGATGGGGAGGTAGAAAAGCTCTTTAATCTGATGCGCCGCCTGAAATCCGAAGGCGTCGGCATCATATTCGTTACCCATTTCCTGGAGCAGGTGTATGCAGTCTGCGATAAGATCACTGTTCTTCGGAATGGTCAGTTGGTAGGACAATTTACGACGGCGGAGCTTCCGAGAGTCCAGCTGGTTGCCAAGATGATGGGAAAGGATTTCGATGATCTGGCATCGATCAAGGATTCCAAGAGTGAGGAGAAACACGGCGAAGCGGACATCGTCATCAAGGCGGTGGGACTCGGAAAGAAAGGATACATAAAGCCGTTTGATCTGGTGATTCATAAGGGTGAAGTCGTCGGATTTACCGGGCTTCTGGGTTCGGGACGTTCTGAGACGGTCCGTGTTCTCTATGGAGCGGAAAAGCCGGATGAGGGCGAACTGAGCGTCAAGGGAAGACCGATCGCGGCGCGCCACCCGCTGATTTCGATGAATGCCGGCATGGCATATCTGCCGGAGGATCGGAAAAACGAGGGTATCATCGCGGATCTATCCGTGCGTGAGAACCTGATCATGGCACTTCAGGCAAAACGCGGTATGTTCCACCTGCTCAGCCGCAAGCAGCAGGAAGAATTTACCGATAAATACATTGATATGCTGCAGATTAAGACCGCCAGCCGTGAGACACCGATCAAATCACTCTCCGGCGGCAACCAGCAGAAGGTAATCATCGGACGCTGGCTTCTGACCAACCCGGATTTCCTGATTCTGGACGAGCCGACCCGTGGTATCGACGTCGGAACCAAGACAGAGATTCAGAAACTGGTCGTAAAACTGGCAGAACAGGGCATGGCAGTCGTGTTCATTTCTTCCGAGATCGAGGAGATGCTCCGTACCTGCGACCGCATGGTTGTTATGCGCGATGGTGCAAAGGTAGGAGAACTTTCCGAGGATGAGATGAACCAGTCCAACATCATGTCAACCATTGCAGGAGGACAGTAGCTATGAAAAATATGACGTTCAAAAAAATTACCTCGCAGAGGCTGTTTCTCCCGATTTTCTGCCTTGCGCTGGTATTGCTGGTAAATATCGTCACGACGCCGAACTTCTTCGCGATCGAGGTGCGGAACGGCGTTCTCTACGGATACTTAATCGATATCATCAACCGTGCGTCAGAGCTGGTGATTCTGGCAGTCGGCATGACGCTTGTCGTATCATCCTCCGCTGGAACGGATATTTCCGTCGGCGCGATCATGGCGGTCAGTGCGGCAGTCTGCTGCAACCTCTTAACCGGCGGCGAGCGCGCAGCAACTGCATATGCCAATCCGCTGATTCTTGGCTTCCTGGCAGCGCTCATCGTCGGCGCGGCGATCGGCTGCTTCAACGGTTTTCTGGTTGCAAAGTTAAACATCCAGCCGATGGTAGCGACTCTTATCATGTTTACTGCCGGGCGCGGTATCGCACAGCTGATCACGGATGGACAGATTACTTACGTGCGCGTGGACAGCTACCGCACTCTGGGCGCTTCCCTTCCGGGATTCCCGGTTCCGACCCCGTTTATCGTGGCGGTTGTCGTTGTGGCACTGACTTCGTTACTTTTGAAGAAAACGGCACTGGGCATGTATATCCAGTCGGTCGGAATCAATAAACGGGCGTCTCAGCTTGTCGGCATCAAGTCGGTCATGATTATTTTCCTCACCTACGCGTACTGTGGACTCTGTTCCGGCCTTTCCGGTCTGATTGCTTCCAGCCGTATCTACTCGGCGGATGCGAATAACATCGGTCTTAATATGGAACTGGATGCGATCCTGGCAGTTGCCATCGGCGGAAACTCCCTTGGCGGCGGTAAATTCTCGCTGGCAGGTTCTGTCATCGGCGCGTATACGATTCAGGCGCTGACGACCACCCTGTATGCGATGCACGTATCCTCGGATCAGGTTCCGGTTTACAAGGCGATCGTGGTTGTCATCATCGTAGCACTCCAGTCACCGGGATTCGCTAGATGGAGAAAATCTCTGGCACAGAAAAAAGAACTGGGCGCGGCAGGAAAGGAGGCGGCATAAATCATGAAAGAAAAGAAGAAATTAAATCAGAACACGTTCCTGCTTCTTGTCACGATCCTGCTGTTCTTCGTGATGTACGCGATCGGCTGCGTGCTCTTTAATGCACAGGGCTTTGCCAAGACACAGAACTTCTTAAACCTCTTTATTTCCAATGCGGGTCTGATTGTCATCGGTATCGGCATGACGATCGTCATGATCACCGGCGGTATCGATATCAGCGTCGGTTCCTTCGTGGCGATGGGCTGTATGATGTTGGCATGGATGATGGAAAAAGGCGGTATCGGTGCGGTTCCGGCGGTTCTCATCGTGCTGGTGACCGGGATTGTCTTTGGTCTGGTACAGGGATTCCTGGTTGCCTACATGGATATCCAGCCATTCATTGTTACCCTGGCGGGTATGTTCTTTGCCCGCGGCATGACTGCGATCATTTCCAAGGACATGATCAGTATTACGAATGAAACTTTCATGGCATGGGCGAAGATGAAACTTTATATTCCGTTCGGCGGCTATCTCAACAAAAAAGGCATGATGATTTATCCATATATCTATCCGACGGTTGTGATTGCGCTGGTTCTTCTGGTTCTGGCATTTATCATGCTGAAATATACGAAATTTGGACGCAGCATTTATGCGATCGGTGGCAACGAGCAGTCAGCGCTGATGATGGGCTTAAATGTGCGCCGGGTAAAACTGAAAGCCTATATCCTGGACGGTTTCCTTTGCGGCGTCGGCAGCGTCCTGTTCTGTCTGAATACGCTGGGCGGCTTCGTTGAGCAGGCAAAGGGCTTCGAGATGGATGCGATCGCTTCCTCTGTTATCGGCGGCACGCTCTTAACCGGCGGCGTCGGTAATGTATTCGGAACCCTGTTTGGCGTCCTTATCAAGGCGACGATCGAGGCATTTATCACTTTCCAGGGAACACTTTCTTCCTGGTGGACCCGTATCACGATCGCGGCGCTTTTATGCTTCTTCATCGTGCTTCAGTCGATCCTTGCGATGGTAAAGAAGAAAAAGTAGAAATTCTCTTCCGGAGACAGACAAACCGGCATGAATGTCTGCTATGACAGCATCAAGATAGAACAGTCAAAATGACGGGAAATATCCATGCAAAGAGAGAGAAGACATCTGAAAAAAGTACAGTACATATTAGAAACAATATAAAGCTGTATTCTCTTGATTCGACATAATTCGAGAGGAAATCAGCAAACCTATACATGATGCATAAATATTGAGCGAAAACAGCCGCTTTAATTTATGCATCATTTGTATTCCTGCTAAAATGATGTCAAAATCAGGCGTTAAATTTATAACAATATACAAAATAAAATACAACTTTATGAAAAAATGCTCTTGTATTTACTTGCACAATTTGTCCTGGATTGTTATAATAAAGTTACTAAAAGTTGTGAAAAGCAACAAAGCAGTGCGGCTGGGGTGCCGCTTGCAAAGAAAATTTTATGGGAGGTAGTTAGAATGAAAAAAATGTTCAAACGTGCCGCTGCATCCATGACAGCAGCAGCGATGGCAGTGAGCATGACCGCGTGCGGCGGCTCTGGAGCAGCAAATGCGACACAGGCAGCAGATGCTTCTGCAGCAGAAGGAAGCGAGGCAGCAGCTTCGACGATCGACAACAAAGACATTAAGATCGGTGTTTCCATCTGGTCCTCCACCGATGTACTTGGTTCCCAGTGTAAGCTGATCATCGACGAGGCAGCAAAGGCTCTGGGCGTTCAGGTTCAGTATGTTGACCAGGGTCATGTGTCGGAGAAAGTTACCGCATCCGTAGAGCAGTTAGCAGCAGCAGGATGCCAGGGTATCATCATCTGCAACTCTTCTGATACAGAGATGACATCCGCTATCAAGACATGTAATGACAATAAAGTATATCTGGCACAGTTCTTCCGTGTTATCAGCCAGGAGAACAGCAAGGATATCTATGATTTAGCAACCGCATCACCGTACTACATCGGCGCTGTTCATGAGAACGAGCCGGAGAACGGTGAAAAATTAGTTCAGATTCTTCTGGACAAGGGCGACAGAAACATCGGTCTGATCGGCTGGGAGCAGGGCGACGCTACCTGGCTTGGCAGATGGGAAGGCTACAAAGCTGGCGTTGAGAAATGGAACGCAGAGCATCCGGATGATCAGGCAAAACTGTCTGAGCCGCAGTACGCAGGTACTTCTTCTGAGGGTGGTTCCAAGGCAGCAGAGGCTCTGATGTCCGCAGATCCGACTCTGGATGCACTGATTCCGGCAGGCGGCGGCGGTGACCCGCTTCAGGGCGCTATCGCAGCAGTTGAGCGCGCAGGCAAGACTCAGGATATCGACATCGTTTCCACAGACTTCCTTCCGGATCTGGGCGAGAGACTTGAAAATGGTTCTATGGCCGGTGAGTCCGGTGGACATTACTGCGATCCGCTTATCGCTTTCATGATGGTTTACAACGCAATCAAGGGCAACTACACAGGTATCGAGGGCAACTTCGAGGATGTTCCGTTCCCGTATCTGTATGTATCTTCTCCGGACGACTACAAAGCATATGAGCAGTACTTCGTAGATCAGCTTCCATACACCGATGAGGAACTGGTAGCTATGTCCGAGCTTAGCCTGGATGACCTGAAAGCAACTGCAGCTGGTATCTCCATCGAGGATGCTGCACAGAGAGCAGGCAACTAATTAGTTCAGAAACTGATTCAAATTATAGAATTTTAAGAGGCTGAATGGAATAGAAAAGGCCGGTATCGCACGGCGCGATGCCGGTCTTTTCTTTAAAAGAAAAAAGAAACTGAGCAGTTATGAATGAGGTATAAAATATGGGTTCTTCTGTTGTTGAAACAACCGGAAAGAAAAAACTTTCGGGAACTGCCAAGGGTTATATCATCCTGGTGGGTTTGGTAGTGCTTTCCTGGGCGATTTTTAAAGCTCTGACGCCGGGCAATTTTGGTTCTCCGGCCAATATGCTGAGTTATTTTCAGGCCAGCCTGATCGCGACGGTTGGTGCTGTTGGTTTTTACTTTGTTATGGTTATGGGTATGTTCGATTTTTCCATCGGCGCGAACATCATGCTTTCAGCGATTGTAGGCTGTGTATTTGCCTCTCGTTTCGGCATGGGATATGCCGGTCTTATCATCGGCAGCGTGCTGACTGGTACGATTGTCGGACTTTTAAACGGTGTTTTTTATGTAAAACTCCGTATCCCGTCCATGATTGTAACGACGGGTCTGGCTCTTATCTATGAGTCGGTTGCCAACTACATCGCAGGCGGCGTGGAGCAGACGCTTCCGTCCAACCTCCGTGCATTCGGACAGATGCCGTGGAACATTATTCTGGCACTTCTGGCATGTGTGGCAGCTTACATTTTCTTAAATTATACAAAGATTGGGACTTATACATATGCGATCGGCAGCAACGAGTTCGTAGCGAAAAACATGGGTATCAATGTCAATAAGTACAAAGTGCTTGCATTTATTTTGAGCGGCGCATTTTTAGGTGTTATGGCTATTTTGACGATCAGCTATGGTTCCTCTATGGTAGCGGTAACCGGTATGGCGTCGATGAGCCGTAACTTCGTTCCGACGATGGGATGCTTCTTCGGTCTGGCATTTAAGAAATATGGTATGCCGCTGCAGGCGATTGTCATCGGAGAGTTCGTTATCAACATTATTTTCTTTGGTTTCATCGCGATGGGCGCACCGACAGCAATTCAGGACGTTATCACAGGTCTGGCACTGTTAATCATAATCACGCTGACCACAAAAGCGGAAAAAGGCGAGATTGTCAAGTAAATCGAGGGAGGAAATGCAATGAGCGAGGTAAGATTACAGGTAAAAAATCTTTGCAAGTCCTTCGGTATCACGAAGGCAGTTCAGAATGTGTCTTTTAATGTCAATAAAGGCGAGGTTCACGCGCTGATCGGAGAGAATGGTTCCGGTAAATCGACGCTGACCAACATGCTGACCGGCATCTACAGTATCGGAAGCGGTACCTTCATTCTGGATGGGAAAGAGATTCATCCGAAGAATCAGGTAGAAGCCAACAACGAGGGTGTTTCTATCATCGTACAGGAGTTAGGAACCTTGTCAGGACTTACAGTAGCGGAAAATATATTCCTGGGACACGAAGATCAGTTCGTACATATGGGAATTAAAAATACAAATGCCATGAATAAAAAGGCGACGGAGCTTCTGAAACAGTACGGCTTCGAGCGTATCAAGGCGGCAGACATTATCGACAACTACAATTTCGAGGACCGGAAGCTGGTCGAGATCGTAAAGGCGACCTACTTCAATCCGAAGATTGTTGTCATTGATGAGACGACCACGGCACTTTCCCAGGAAGGCCGTGAAGAACTTTACAAACACATGAACCGCATCCGTGAGAGCGGCAACACAGTCATCTTTATCTCCCATGACCTTCCGGAGATTCTGGAGAAGTCAGATACCATCACGATCCTGCGCGACGGCGTTTACATTGATACCGTCAAGAGCAAGGATGTGACCGAGGACGATCTGAAACGTCTGATGGTAGGCCGTGAGGTAACAGGTGATTATTACCGTGCAGATTACGGTGAGAAAGTATCAGATGAAGTCGTTCTTTCTGTTAAGAACGTGACGGTTCCGGGACTCATCGAGGATGTCAGTTTTGAACTTCACAAGGGCGAGATCCTTGGCTTTGGCGGTCTGTCTGAGTCCGGTATGCATGAGATCGGCAAAGCAATCTTTGGCGCATCCTATGACAGAACCGGTACGGTAGAGCTGGCAGACGGAACGCAGATCAACGATATCCCGAGCGCGATCAAGCACAGCATCGCGTATACATCGAAGGATCGTGATAATGAGTCGGTCGTTTTAAACCAGAGCATTGGCGACAACATCTGCCTGCCGTCCCTGGATTCGCTGGCAAACAAGATTCACCTGTTGAGCGATAAGAAATTAAGAGAATTTTCCAACCAGTTTGCAAAACAGATGTCCGTCAAGATGGTAAACGTAAACCAGTTTGTTTCGGAGCTTTCTGGTGGTAATAAGCAGAAGGTCGTTCTGGCAAGATGGATTGGAAAAGATTCCGATATTGTCGTTCTCGACAGTCCGACCCGTGGTATTGATATTAAGGTTAAACAGGACATTTACCAGTTAATGAACCAGATGAGAAAGAATGGAAAATCGATTATCATGATTTCCGAGGAGCTGATGGAGCTGATTGGTATGTGCGACCGCATCATTATCATGAAGGACGGCAAGATCAGCGGTGAGCTGGAACGTGATGAGGCGATGGATGAGAACAGCCTGATCACGATGATGGTATAAGGAGGATGCAATGGAGAATCAAGTTAAGACAAGTACGGAAAATAAAGAGCAGCAGCTCAAAAAGTTATCAAAAATGACGATGATCCGTTCGCTTCTGCCGATTGCGGGACTGATTATTATCTTTCTTATGTTCAATGCCCTGACGAATTTCCGGATGATGAATAACCTTCCTCTGGTACTTTCCCAGGTGTATGTCACTATGATTTCGGCAACCGGCGTATTCTTTATCATGACGATGGGCGGTCTGGATTTTTCCCAGGGTTCCATCCTCGGTATTGCATCGATCGTTGTCTGCATGGTTTCCAAGACCAGCATTCCGCTGGCGATTGTGGCAGGTATCGCGGTTGGTGCAGCGATCGGTGCCATCAACGGTTACTTCTATGTATACCGCAAGATTAAATCCTTCATCGTTACGATTTGTACGATGTTCTTATTCCGTGGATTTATCAAATATCTGACGACCAACGCGCCGGTAGCCGGCTCTGCGATGTTAATCAACTTCGACAGCACTGAATTAAAGCTGGCTTGTACGTTGGTGGTCCTGATTATCGGATTTATTTTATTCCGCTTTACCAAGTTTGGTACTTATTTAAAGGCGATCGGAGCAGGTGAGAAAGCAGCGATGTTCTCCGGCATCCGTACCGACCGCATGAAGTTCCTTATCTACACACTGGCAGGTGCGATCACAGGATTTGCCGCATTTATCAATGTTATCAAGGTTGGTTCGGTTACTTCTTCCGGTGGTAACCAGCTTGAGACCCAGATCCTGATTGCACTGGTACTGGGCGGTATGCCGATTTCCGGTGGTGCGAAGGTACGTTTTGAGAATATCATCGTTGGTTCTCTTCTGTACATCGTCCTGAACAGTGGTCTGACGATGATGGGCTTTACCACACAGATGATGCAGCTCATCCAGGGTGTTGTATTCCTGATATTCGTAGCTGTATTCGCAGACCGTCAGTCTCTGCAGGTTATCAAATAGGACAGACAAAAGCGACATCTGGAGGTTACAGTATGAGGGAGAACAGCAGCCGGAATCAGGGTGGACTTAAATATCAGAAGCTCTACAACTGGGGTCGGACGCTGATTATGAGCGGGGTGCTCCGGAATATGGACAAGTTTCCATCCGAGCATATGCTCCAGAATAAATTTGGATACTCCCGCCAGACGGTCCGCAACGCGCTCGACCGCCTGGAGCAGGACGGGCTGATTGCCCGGGTCAAGGGAAGCGGCACATACGTTTCCTATGCGCCGGAGAAGGATAAGGAAGAACGTCCCCGCATCGGACTGATTCTCAGTTATTTTTCAGATTACCTGTTTCCACAGGTGTACGAGGGAATCGAGTCCGTCCTGCGGGAGGAAGGTTATGAGATCAGCGTTTCGGTCACGCGTAACCGCTTAAATGATGAGGCCCTGTATCTCAAGGGGATGCTGGGGCGCAATGTGTCCGGACTCATCATCGAGGGGACGCGTTCCAGTTTCCCGAATCCGAATCTGCGGCTTTACAAGGAGATACGGCGGAGAAATATTCCGACGCTGTTTATTCACAATCATTACCAGAATGAGACGTTTGACAGCGTGGAGATGTCGGATGCGCGCGCGGGCTATGAGTTGACGCGGATTTTGATACAGAACGGACATACCCGGATCGGCGGTATTTTCAAATACGATGACTGGCAGGGGATCGAGCGTTACCGCGGCTTTATCGAGTGCCTGTCGGATTTCGGGATCGATTTTCAGGAGGACTGGATCCGCTGGTATTCGACCCGGGATATGGAAGAAAAATTAAGCAAAAAAGGACTCCAGCGGATGTACCGCCGGACGAAGGACTGTACCGCGATGATCCTCTACAACGACGAGGTAGCGGGCAGCTATATGGATTTTTTAAAGGATCGCGGGCTGCGTGTGCCGGAAGATATTTCCCTGGTATCGTTTGATGATGCCGGACCGGCGCAGGAGGGGGATCTCACGATCCTGTCCGTGATTCATCCCAAGTACAATCTTGGGCGGCTGACAGCGCGCAATCTTCTGCGGATGATAGAGGATCCGGACTGGCAGGAAAAGAAGTATTCGTACCGGTTTCCAGTGATGTTTAACAACGGAAATTCGGTTCGGGATATACATTGAAAATGACAAGGAGGCAGATTAAAATGAAAAAGTTATACTTTATTGTGGGTTCCCAGGACTTATACGGAGAGGAATGCCTGAAACAGGTTGCAGAAGACAGCCGTCAGATGGTTGCATTCTTAAACGAAAAAGTGGGCGATCTGGCAGAGATCGAACTTCTTCCAACCGTAGAGACTTCTGAAATCTGTATTCAGGATATGCGGAAAGCTTCCAATGATGATGACTGTGTCGGCGTTATCACATGGATGCACACCTTCTCCCCTGCAAAAATGTGGATCAAAGGTCTGCAGGAATTAAGAAAACCGCTGCTTCATTTACATACACAGGCAAATGAGAAGCTTCCATATGATGAGATCGACATGGATTTCATGAACCTGAACCAGTCCGCACATGGCGACCGTGAGTACGGCTTCATCGTTGCCAGAATGGGTATTCCGCATGAGGTTGTAGCTGGATATTACAAACATGACGATGTGGTAGCAAAGATCCGCCAGTTTGCATCCGTTGCAAAGGCTATCTCCTACTCTAAGTCCTTAAAGGTAGCTTCCTTCGGCAACAACATGCGCGAGGTGGCGGTTACCGACGGCGACCGCGTAGAGAGCCAGATCAAATACGGCTGGGAGTGCAACTACTATGCACTGGGCGATCTGGTTGACATCATCAACCAGGTAACCGAGGAAGAGATCGACGCGAAGATGAAAGAGTATACCGATAAGTATACAATGAAGACCGACCGCATTGATTCTGTCCGCGAGCAGGCTAAATACGAAATGGGTCTGGAGAAATTCCTCTCCACGAACGGAATCGGTGCATTTGCAGACACCTTCCAGGATCTGCACGGCTTAAAGCAGCTTCCGGGTATCGCAGCACAGAACCTGATGGGCAAAGGCATCGGCTTTGGTCCGGAGGGTGATTACAAGATTTCCGCTCTGTCTGCAGTCCTGATGAAGATGTCCGAGGGCAAAGAGGGCGCAACTGGCTTTATCGAGGATTACACCTACGATCTGACTCCGGGACAGGAGTTAGAGTTAGCTTCCCATATGCTGGAGGTTCCGCCGGCATTTGCAGCAACCAAACCGGAGATCGATGTAATTCCGCTGGGGATCGGCGGCAAGGAAGACCCGGCAAGACTGATTTTCGACGGCGTGACCGGCGATGGTATCCAGGTAACGATGGTAGATATGGGCGATCATTTCCGCATCATCTGTGCAGATATCGAGCTTGTAAAACAGCCGAAACCGATGCCAAAACTTCCGGTAGCGAGAATTATGTACCGTCATAAACCGAACTTCCAGATCGGTACGGCTGCATGGTGCTACGCAGGCGGCGCTCATCACTCCGTTGTATCTACCGCTCTGACGAGAGATGACATCGCTATGTTCGCGCGTCTGACCGGTACCGAGTTAATTACAATCGGCGAAGATACGACAGAGGCTGATTTACAGAAATTCTTTATGAAATAATAGGGCGTTTGAAAGATAAAAATTTTTGAAAAAACGTAACTGCATAAGTTTTCACCACAATTGTGAAAATAAGATAGTTATGAATGACGGGGCGTGCCGCAGCCAAGGGGATGAAAATTCCGGCGGCGGTGCGCCTTTTTGCTACAATGAGGAGGATGGATATGGCCCGCAGTGCGGAAGAGATCAAGAAAGACATAGAGAGCGGAAATACAGCGCTCGGAATTGAATTTGGTTCGACCCGAATCAAGGCAGTATTGACGGACGGCACGACCGCGCCGATCGCGCAGGGGAGCTATGAGTGGGAAAACCGTCTGGAAAATGGTATCTGGACCTATTCCCTGGAAGATATCTGGAAGGGCTTAAAGGACTGCTATGCGGATCTGGCTGCCGATGTGAAGAACCAATACGGTTTAACGCTTAAAAGGGTTGGTGCGATGGGCGTCAGCGCCATGATGCACGGCTATATGGCATTTGATGCGGACGGAAAGCTGCTCGTTCCGTTCCGTACCTGGAGAAATACGATGACCGCCGAGGCAGCAAGACGCCTGACGGACCTGTTTAACTACAATATCCCGCAGAGATGGAGTATTGCACACCTGTATCAGGCAGTGATCAACGGCGAGGAGCACGTATCCCACGTGCATTTTCTGACCACCTTAGCCGGATATGTACATTGGAAACTGACTGGCAAGCAGGTACTTGGCGTCGGCGATGCTTCGGGTATGTTCCCGATCGACCCGGCAACCGGACAGTATGATGCTGAAATGCTGGATAAGTTCGAAGAAATGATGGTTCCAAAGGGATATCCGTGGAAGCTGCGCGACCTTCTGCCGGAGGTTCTGAGCGCTGGCGATGAGGCGGGAACGCTGACTGAGGAAGGCGCGAAGCTGCTGGATGAGAGCGGCAATCTGGAAGCTGGCATCCCGCTGTGCCCGCCGGAGGGCGATGCAGGAACCGGTATGACTGCAACCAATAGTGTGGCAGTTCGCACCGGTAACGTATCTGCCGGAACTTCCGTGTTTGCGATGGTTGTTCTGGAAAAGACTCTGGAGACGGTTCACCAGGAGATTGACATGGTAACTACGCCGGACGGCCATCTGGTCGGTATGGTTCACTGCAACAACTGTACCTCCGATCTGAATGCCTGGGTAGGTCTGTTTGAAGAGTTCTATGAGCTGATGGGTCAGAAAACAGACCGCAACACCCTGTTTGGAACCCTGTATCGCAAGGCGCTTGAGGGCGATGAAGACTGCGGAGGACTGATGTCCTACTGCTACCTCTCCGGCGAGCCGATCACCGACTTCGAGGAGGGACGCCCGCTGTTTATGCGCCATCCCGACAGCAAGCTGGGGCTGGCAAACTTCATGCGTACCCACTTATACAGTTCCCTGGCAACCCTGAAATATGGTCTGGACATTCTGTTCAAGGAAGAGCACGTGACACTGGATAAACTGATGGGCCACGGCGGATTCTTCAAGACCAAGGGCGTTGGACAGCGTATCATGGCGGCAGCGGCTGATGTGCCGGTATCCGTTATGGAGACAGCCGGTGAGGGCGGTGCCTGGGGTATCGCGGTTCTGGCGGCATACCGCAAGGATAAGAAGCCGGGACAGAGCTTGTCCGATTACTTAAATGAGCAGGTATTTGCAGATGCAAAGGCGGAGACGATGGAGCCGGATGCAAAGGATGTCGAGGGCTTCAATGCGTTTATGACAAGCTATATCAATGGTCTGGCTGCCGAGAGAGGCGCCGTAGAAGGAAGGTTTTAATCGATGCTGGAAGAATTAAAAAAAGAAGTATACGAAGCCAATATGCTGCTTCCGAAATACGGTCTGGTTACCTTTACCTGGGGCAATGTTTCCGGGATTGACCGCGAGAAGGGGCTGTTTGTCATCAAACCGTCTGGCGTGGACTATGACAAACTGACGCCAGATGATATGGTTGTCATGGATCTGGAAGGAAACCGCGTTGAGGGAACGCTGAATCCGTCCTCTGATACAAAAACCCACCTGATTCTTTATAACCGTTTTCCGAAGATCGGCGGCGTGGTTCACACGCACAGCCCGTGGGCGACTTCCTGGGCGCAGGCGGGACGCGACATTCCGTGCTACGGAACGACCCATGCAGATTATATTTATGGTTCCGTTCCATGCGCGAGAAACTTAAATGAGGAAGAATTAAAGAATTATGAGTGGAACACAGGCGTGCTGATTGCAGATTTGTTTGAGGAGAGGAAGCTCGACCCGATGGCGGTGCCATGTGTGCTCTGTAAGAACCATGGACCGTTTACCTGGGGCAAGGATGCGCATGAGGCGGTTCACAACGCGGTTGTACTCGAGGAGGTTGCCAAGATGGCGGCGCGCTGCGAGATGATCAATCCGGATGTGAAGGAAGCGCCGCAGTGCCTGCAGGATAAACATTATCTGCGGAAGCATGGCCCGGGGGCGTATTACGGACAGGGGAATTTGTAGTTACTGGGCACGTATGCGTGAACAGTAACAATTTGTAAAATATAGATTCAAGTATGGAAATAGATGGGACAAGTATGGTATACTTATGTATAGCAGATATAGGAGATACTGGCTATCTATCTTATAAAAATTAGGAGGATATGGGAAATGAAATTTTTTATTGATACCGCGAATGTTGATGAGATCCGTGAAGCGAATGATATGGGTATTATCTGTGGCGTTACCACAAACCCGTCTCTGATTGCAAAAGAAGGCCGTGATTTTAATGAGGTTATCAAAGAGATCACCAGCATTGTAGACGGACCGATTTCCGGTGAGGTTAAGGCTACGACTGTGAAGGCAGAGGATATGATCGCTGAGGGCCGTGAGATCGCTAAGATTCATCCGAACATGGTTGTTAAAATCCCGATGACTACCGAGGGCTTAAAGGCTGTGAAAGCTCTGTCCGCTGAGGGCATCAAGACCAACGTAACCCTGATCTTTTCTGCCAACCAGGCACTTCTGGCTGCAAGAGCAGGCGCTACATACGTTTCTCCGTTCTTAGGCCGTCTGGATGACATTTCCACCAACGGTACAGACCTGATTTACGATATCGTAGAGATCTTTGACAATTATCCGGAGATTTCCACCGAGATTATCTGTGCTTCCACCAGACATCCGATGCACATCATCGAGTGCGCGAAGGCTGGTGCTGACATCGCAACTGTTCCGTTCAAGGTTCTGATGCAGATGGTAAAACACCCGCTGACCGATGCTGGTATCGAGAAATTCAAAGCAGATTATGAGGCTGTATTCGGTAAATAAAGAGAAACAATAGGAAATACCTCTTGAACTTCCGAAAAAAGCATGTTATACTAGGTACGATAACATAATAGACTGACTGGAAAGAGTGGACAAAAAAGTCCACTCTTTCTAATTTCATAGAAAGGTGGTGGGGGTGTGGCAAAGGGAGAGCAGTACGAAGCACGGGTAGAGGCGTGGATCACGCCGGTTCTGGAGCAGCATCAGTTTGAGCTGGTTGATGTGGAGTATGTCCGCGAGGTCGGCGTCTGGTATCTGCGGTGCTACATTGACAAAGAGGGCGGTATTACCGTTGATGACTGCGAGGTAATCAGCCGTCTGCTTGGTGAATGGCTGGATAAGGAAGATTTCATCGAGGACAGCTATATACTGGAGGTGAGTTCTCCGGGACTGGGACGTCCTCTGAAGAAAGAGAAAGATTTTGCAAGAAGCATCGGCAAAGATGTGGAGATCCGCCTGTATAAAGCGATCGACAAACAGAAGGAATTTACAGGAACGCTTACGTCCTATGACGCAGATTCTGTGACAATCACGATGGAGGACGGCAGCGAGCGTACATTTGAAAAATCAGAGATTGCTTTGATTCGTTTAGCCTTTGATTTTTAGACGGTAGGAGGAGATAAAATAAAATGAATAAAGAGTTGATTGAGGCAATAAATCTGCTGGAAAAAGAAAACAATATCAGCAAAGATGTTCTTTTAGAAGCAATTGAAAATTCTCTGCTGACAGCATACAAAAACAATTATGGCCGGGCAGATAATGTCAAGGTAAACATCAACCGTGAAACAGGAGATTTTTCCATCGTGGCAGAGCGTGAGGTTGTGGAGACCGTAGAGGATCCGATGACCCAGGTAAGCCTGGCAGAGGCAAAGCTCTTAAACAGCAAGTATGAGCTGGGCGACATCGTTCAGTTCTCTGTCAATTCCAAGGAGTTTGGACGTATCGCCGTTCAGAACGCGAAGAATGTTATCTTACAGAAGCTTCGTGAGGCGGAGCGCAACGCCCTGTATGAGGAGTGGCACTGCAGAGAGAAAGATATCGTAACGGGTATCGTACAGCGCTATGTAGGACGCAACATCAGCATCAACTTAGGCAAGATCGACACGATCCTGAACGAGAGTGAGCAGGTAAAGGGCGAGGTATTCAAACCGACCGAGCGTATCAAACTGTATGTCATCGAAGTAAAAGAGACACAGCGCGACCCGCGTATCACCGTATCCAGAAGCCATCCAGATCTGGTAAAACGCCTTTTTGAGTCTGAGGTTGCCGAGGTCCGAGACGGTACCGTAGAGATCAAGGCGATCGCACGTGAGGCAGGTTCCCGTACGAAGATGGCAGTCAGCTCCAACGACCCGAACGTCGATCCGGTCGGTGCATGTGTCGGCTTAAACGGCGCGCGTGTCAGCGCGGTTGTCAATGAGCTGCGCGGTGAGAAGATCGATATCATCAACTGGGATGACAACCCTGCATTCCTGATTGAGAACGCGTTAAGCCCGGCAAAGGTTATCCTGGTTGCAGCAGATGAGGAAGCACGCGAGGCACAGGTGATCGTTCCGGATTACCAGCTTTCCCTGGCAATCGGTAAGGAGGGTCAGAATGCACGTCTGGCAGCCCGCCTGACCGGCTTCAAGATCGATATCAAGAGCGAGACACAGGCAAGAGAGTCCGGTCTTTTAGATGAGCTTGAGAGCGGTTATGAGGAAGGCTTCGAGGGCTACACCGATGACCCGCTGATCAGCGTGGCAGAGGAAGACGCAGCCGAGGCAGCAGAAAATGAGGCGGCTGAGGGCACAGAAGAGCCGGCAGCGGAGCAGGAATAATCCTGACAGATAATGTGCGGGGATGCTGATTTCGGGCGGAACGAGCAGATTTGGCAGAAAGAAAGCAGCAGAACCGGGATTTGACAGAAATGGAAGTGATAGACAGTGGGAGCAAAGAAAGTGCCGCTCAGACAGTGCATCGGATGCGGAGAAATGAAGAGCAAAAAAGAAATGATCCGCGTTTTAAAGACAGCCGACGATACGATCGAGATTGACGCGACAGGCCGTAGGAATGGACGCGGCGCCTACCTCTGTCCTTCGATGGACTGCTGGAAAAAGGCGGTAAAGAGCAAAGGACTGGAGCGGTCGCTCAAGATGGCGATTCCGAAGGAAGTCTATGAGGCGCTGGAAAAGGAGATGGAGCAGTTTGGAGAATCGTAAAAAGGTGCTGAATCTTCTGGGACTGGCGACGCGCGCCGGTAAGACGGCAAGCGGCGAGTTCATGACCGAGAAAGCGATCAAGAGTGGAAAAGCGTATCTGGTGATCGTGTCAGAAGAAGCGTCGGATAATACAAAAAAGATGTTTGAAAATTCATGTGCATACTACAAGGTTCCCGTGTACCAGTTCGGCATGAAAGAAGAGCTGGGACACGCGATGGGAAAAGAGATGAGAGCGTCTCTGGCCGTTTTGGATTCCGGTTTTGCAAAGGCGTTAAGAGAGAAGTTAGATGATTAACGCTTTTCTGGGCGGGCTCTTTTAGGAGCTTATGCAGAACGGGAAGGCAGTGCCGGAACGGAGGTAGCAAAACATGAGAGTTAATGAGTTGTCAAAACAGATTGGCAAATCAAATAAAGAAGTTTTAGAGATACTGCAGAAAAATCATTTTGACGTAAAAAGCCATTCTTCCAAGGTGACGGAGGAACAGGCAGAAGCAGTCAGATGTTTCCTTGCAGGAGCAAAGAGACAGACGACAGCGTCAAAGACAGATACAGGAAAGGCGGAAACAAATCGAGTGGAAGATATAAAGAAAGAGCCGTTAGAGGCAGAGAAGAAAGAGGCGGAGAAGACAACTGAGCCGCCGAAAAAGCGGATTGCAGCGGTTTATCGTCCGCAGAACAGCGTACAGAGAGGAAGCCGTCCGGCAGGCAAGGCCAATACAGGAAACGCAGCCAAGACCGGCGCATCGGCAAGCCGTCCGGCAGCAGCAAGTGCAGAGCAGACCGCAGAGCCGGCTAAGAGCGCAGCTCCAGCGGAGAACCGTGATGGACAGAGAAGCGGCTATCAGGGAAACCGCGACGGCCAG
>NZ_QULJ01000013.1:0-49289 GCF_003481505.1 Clostridium sp. OM05-5BH
CATCCATAGTAGCAGATAGGTCCATCAATCACCAGTTTGCCGTGGGTTGTATCAATAACCGGTCCTAAGGAAACTTCGCCATCGGACCAAGCCATTGCATCGCCCGGATTTCTTGCGATACCACACTCGATGATCGGCTCCATCTGGTTCATTTCCATGTAAAGGTCTGTACCTGCCGGTGTGGTGATGTGAGCCATCTTATGACCTCTCCAGATTGCCTGCAGCTTCTCGCCGTCTGCATAAACTGCTTCATAATCTGCCAGTGCGCCGCCTCTTGTGAAGTTATCGATGCTTCTTAAGCAGATGGAAACCTCACGGAGTTTCTTCTGGTTGATGAGCTCTTTTAAGTGGTTATTGTAAATCGCTGCACCGGATGCAGTAGTCATGCCGACAAATACATCGCAGGCATCCATGCCAAGTTCCAGGGATTTCGGGAAGATGGTTGCTTTGTCTTTTCCACGAATCGGCATCATGTATACGCCGTACTCAGCGCCACAGTTTAAAGCGGCTGCTGCCATCGCCTGGGTCATTCTCTCATCGGTCTGCGGGTCTACTACGATTAAAACTTCCTCGCCCGGTTTTACAGCCATCAGGTTGCCAAGAAGATACTGTGCACGTTCCATACATTCGATAATTCTGTTATCACTCATAGTTTTAATCTCCTTTTCTTGTTTTGTCTGGTTCCCTTAAATTTTTGCACCTTTGCAAGTGGGAATTATTTCTGTTTTTTTCCTTTTTATCCGGAAAACGTGGACTTTTCAGAACCGGGTGTTCCATATTCCATCTTTGATTCACGTTCTGCACAAATTTGTCGTTTCCCCGCTTTCCGGGTTCCATACATAACTACTGCCCAGATATATTTCACATTTCATACGAATCCGGGATGTCTCTTTCTAAAACTCAAGCTGCCTTTTTGGCTTCTTCCTGATTGAAAATCTCGTGATCCAGTTCGCCTTCCATCTGAGAAATGCAGACAGATGCTACCAGGTCGCCTACAGAGTTAGTAGATGTGTGAATCTGGTCGATGATTCGATAGATTCCAGCTACCAGTGCGTATGCATCCAGCGGAAGTCCCATCTGGGTCATCAGGGTTAAACTGATAACCAGACCAATCTGCGGAGTTGCTGCACAGCCAACGCTTAAGAAGGTTGCCTGTACAACCAGCATAATCTGCTGCTGAATACTTAACTCTACGCCGTACAGCTGTGCGGCAAAGAGAACAACGATACCAAAGTATGCACATGTTCCGTTCATCTGAGCGGTACATCCAAGTGGAAGTACGAAACTCGCAATATCTCTCGGAACGCCCATCTTCTTCGGTGCTACTTCCATCGATACCGGAAGTGCTGCGGAAGAGGTACAGGTACTGAATGCGATCATCCAAGGTTCAAACGCTTTGCGCCAGAATTTCATCGGATTTACCTTTCCAATCACGCTAAGGAAAATGCTGTATCCAACAATACTCATGGTGATGCAGGCAAGATAGTCAGTTAAGATGAATTTCAGAACCGGTCCGAAGATGGCAACGCCATATTTTGCAAGTGCTACAGTCATCAAACTGAATACGCCGTAAGGGATGATTCCAAGAATCATATCGATAACCTTAAACATCGTCCGTGAGCAAAGGCTGATGATGTCACATAACGGCTGCGCTTCCTTGCCGATGCTGATGATGGCAAATCCAAGAAACAGGGAGAAGACGATAATCTGCATCATCTCGCCACTTGTCAGTGCCTGGAATGGGTTGGATGGGATTAAGTCAAGCAGTGTCTGGTAGATACCCGGAAGTTCTTTCACCTCCATTGCTGTCTCTGCCGTTCCCAGCTGCAAGCCGTGTCCCGGTTTGATAATATTGGCAAGTATCAGACCGATGGTTGCTGAAATACCGCCAGTTGCTAAAAACCAGATGATGGTTTTAACGCCGATGCTTCGAAGTTTCTTGATATCACCCAGTGAGAGCGCCGCGTCGATGATACAGAAGAACACCAGCGGAACGACAATCATCTTGATCAACTTGATAAACAAATCTCCAATGAACTGGAAGAACGGAAGGACATATCCGTTAATGATCTCATTCTCCACGCCGCCCATAAAATTTAAGACGTAACCAAACGCGATACCTGCAAACAATGCAATGAATATTTTCACGTACAACGGAGTTTCTTTTTTCTCCGCCCCATTTTTAGTTTTCTCCACCATGTGATACCCCCTTATGTAATGGTTTTTTATTTCTCGTGTTCCTCATGAGGTTTGACTACATAGTATCAAAAAGCCGGATTATTATAAACAAATATATCGAATCGCGAATAAGTTATAATAATTCAGTGATACAGAGTTAGTTCTGACTTACTTTTTAGGTATTATCTCCATAATAAAAACAATTTTATTTTTGCAAATCAGTTCCGTGCTGTTTTCTGTAAAATACCAAAAGCGGGTAAAAGTTTTTTCGCTTTTACCCGCTTCTTGCTTGAACCTTCTTCTTAAAGGTTTCTATTTTATTTCGTCTGCATCATCTGATTTTTTAGAAATGGCATTATATGTGAATCATTTTAGCTTTTACTGGTTATCCGAAACATAAACCGCTGCTTCTGTTCCTGCAGTCGAACCAAACACAACCGCCTCGGTCAGCTCATTGCCGGAGAGCACACCTTCACCGTCTACTGCCGCTGACAGGATCGGACCTGCTGCATAAAGACCATTGAGCAGCTCGCCGCTATCTTTGTTTAGCTGTTCCGCATTGTTGCTGACAACCAAGGCAGCTGCCTTTCCATCTGCCTCATATACCTGAGATTCCTCAAAAACCGGAATCAGGGAGACATCGGTCGCTACCAGTGCCAGGCAGTCAATCTCCTGATCCTTGCCGTCCACCGTCACAGTGATGCGGTCAAGCGCGCCTTCTTCATTGTAAGCGACGCTCTTTAATTCTGCCTTATATTCAACCGGAATCTTCAGCTCTTCGACTTTTTTAAGCAGCGCTTCCTGTGCAAGCTCGTTCAGATTTCCCTCTTTTGCCGGGAAACTGCGGGCTACCGTGGAACCTGCCTCCTGTGTCAGATCGCCGTACTCCATTCCCAGTGTGTCGGCAAGCCAGTCTTTCGCCTCTTCGCTGTTCTCCGATACATCTGCCGCCATATCCGAATTGTTCGTATTATTTCCTGCCGTCATAATATCCGACAGATAAATCTCAAAATCATCCGTAAGATTCGCCTGGAACTGCTCATCTGTATCGGCTGCATTGACATACGGCGCCATCTCCGCCATATCTGCCGCCAGCTCTTCGCCCGGTGCCAGAATCAGGATCTTCGACGGATCCATGCCCTCGGCTGCCGCCTGAACCGCCGCGATCAATCCGGCGCTGTCTCCGCCTGCGATGACAAGCTGTGCATCCGATGCTTCTGCCTCTCCGGCCGCTTCGGTTGCTTCCTCGCTTGCCGCTGCACTCTCTGTTGTATCTGCCTTACTGCCGCATCCCGCCAGTGCCGCTGTTCCCAGAACCGCTGCCGCCGTCAGAATCCCTGCCTTTTTAACTGTATGGAATGATTTTTTCATAATCGTTCTCTCCTTTCCCTCTCGCCGGAGTTCCTGCAGCCGTCTTCAAACATGCACAGTACCTCTCGGTTGTGGATTTCAGTCTAACATAGAACCTGCGGCGAATCAATTAAGGTTTCTTTAATTCTTACGGCGGAAAAAACGAAATTTTCTGTTACTTACACAAATCCGCAATCACCTGTGCAAAAATCTTCGCACTTGCCACCAGATCACTCACATAGGCAAATTCATCTGCCCCGTGCATCCGGTTGTCCACGCCCGGCATCGACGCGCCAAATGCAACGCCGTTTTTCAGGTCATGCACATATGTGCCGCCGCCGGTGTAGTTGCACTCGCCCTTGTTGCCGGTATAAAGCTCATAAGCATTCAGAAGTGTTCTGATAAACTCGGAATTGCCGTCTACAAAATGCGGCTCTCGCAGCTGCGGGGACTCTAACTTCATGCCGTGGGACGCAAGTTTTGCCTCCACCGGTTTCAACAGGTTGTCATCATTGCCGCCGATCGGGAAACGTCCGTCAAAGTACGCTTCCATCCGTGTCTCCGTCATCGTAAGCATCGTGAATGCCAGAGACAGCGCTCCGGATCCTTCTGCCTGCATCGCCACGCCAAGCGCCTTGCCCTCGGTATCATTCCACGGGAAGCACTCAGTCAGGCTGTGAATCAGCTTCGTCTGTCCGCAGGATGCAAATGGCAGGCGATCCAGAAGCAGAAGCAGAGATGCCAGCGCATTTTTGCCCTCCTCCGGTGTCGAGGCGTGTGCGCCCTCACCGACTGCGGTGATTACGATGGCATCTTCCTCTGCCTGAAGCTCAAACTGTACGCCGGTCTCCTTCGTCACGCCCTCTGCCATCGGACGTACCTCTTCCTCGGTCAGTCCTGTAATTGTCGCATGCGCCTTGCCCGGAACGACATTGATCTTGATGCCAGCCTCGATGGACAGGATCCGCGCTTTCTCCGTCGATACCTCAAAAGAAGCTGTCACATGCCCCGGGAATCGTCCTTTTTCGATATTGATAACCGGGAACGAAGCATCCGGGGAAAATGTCATCGGCGCTTCCTTCTCCACTTTATAATAATGTTCAATATCGCTGCTGCCGCACTCCTCATCTGTTCCCAGAATCAGGCGGACATTTTTTGTCACCGGGATTCCCAGTTCTTTGACCGCGCGCATCGCATACAGGGCTGCTACCGCCGGTCCCTTGTCATCCGCCGTGCCGCGTCCGTACAGTTTGCCGTCTTTTACAATCGGTTCAAACGGCTGTGTCACAGTCCAGCCCTCGCCTGCCGGGACAACATCCAGGTGTGCCAGAATATCCAGCTGGTGTTCACCGTCGTTTAAATCGGCGGTTCCTACATAATTATCGTAATTGTTGATGGAAAATCCATACTCTTCCGCCATTTTTAGTGCCTGTGCCAGTGCCCGGCTCGGACCTTCTCCGAACGGATCGCCCTCCTGGTATGCCGAACGCTCGCTGTTGATGCTGCACAGCGTGCAGATGTCATCTAACATCTCCTGCTTGTGCGCCTCGATATACTGCTCTATTTTCTTTTTATACATAAATCTTCCGCCTCGTTCTTTTCCTTCGGTTATTATTTGGACAGAATTCCAGCCAGTACCTGGTTCACTACCTTTCCGTCTGCCTTGCCCTTTACCTTCGGCATCAAGGTTTTCATGATTTTGCCCTTGTCAGACGGTGCCGGATTTTCAATGCCAAGCTCTGCCAGAACACTTTTGATCACCTCTGCGATCTGCTCTTCGGTCAGATCCTCCGGTGCAAATTCCTGATAAACTGCCAGACGTGCCTGTGCCTCCTCGCGGATATCCGCACGATCTGCCGGAGCCAGTTCCAGAGTCTCCTTCGTCTGCTTGATCTCTTTCTTTACAACTGCGTCCGCCTCTTCCTCAGTCAGCGGAGAACGCTTGTCGATCTCCGCATTTTTCAGTGCGGATAACAGCATGGATAAGGAATCTTTTCTTGCTTTGTCTTTTGCTTTCATGGCTTCTACCATGGCTGCACGTACTACATCTACTCTGCTCATATGAAATGTCTCCTTTTCTTTTTTTATGGTCTCGCCATGCCCAGATGGGACGATGGGGACTCTCTCTTGTTTCACCATGCCCAGTGGTGCGATAGGGACTCTCTCTTGTTTTACCATGCCCAGTGGTGCAAAACCTGCGGTTTCGCACCACTGTCCGGCTGCGCCGTATAGCAGAAATCCCCCTTTCAGCGCCTGAAAAATAAATTTTCCATTCGCTGAAACGGTGCTTTCCGCTACATGGCTTTAGTTACGCCCAAACTCGCTTAACTTAAGCTTCGGATTCCGCTCTTCCACCATTCCCACACTCCAGCTGTTGACAAACAGAAGCAGCGGATTGTCTTTGAGGTCTTTGATCCGCTTCATATCCGAAGTTCCCTGAATCTTGGCAACGTCGATTTCGTCAGCGTTTTCTACCCAGCGGATGTACTCGTATGGAAGCTTTTCCAGCTTGACTTCTACATTGTACTCATTTTCCAGACGGTAGGTCAGTACCTCGAACTGGAGGACGCCGACTACGCCGACGATGATCTCTTCCATACCTGTGTTGAACTCCTGGAAGATCTGGATCGCACCTTCCTGGGCGATCTGGCTGATGCCCTTGATGAACTGCTTGCGCTTCATCGTGTCCATCTGGCGCACGCGTGCAAAATGTTCCGGTGCGAACGTAGGAATGCCTTCAAATTCTACCTTTTCACCTGTACAGAGTGTATCACCGATCGAGAAAATACCCGGATCGAATACACCGATGATATCGCCCGCATATGCCTCCTCGACGATCTTTCGATCCTGCGCCATCATCTGCTGTGGCTGGGAGAGACGGATCTTGCGTCCGCCCTGCACATGCGTTACTTCCATGCCTGCCTCAAATTTGCCGGAACAGATACGCATAAATGCGATACGGTCGCGGTGCGCCTTGTTCATATTTGCCTGAATCTTGAAGACAAACGCGCTGAAATTCGGAGAGAACGGATCCACCATGCCGGTTGTCGTATTTCTCGGCAGCGGCGAGGTTGTCATTTTCAGGAAATGCTCCAGGAATGTCTCTACACCAAAGTTTGTCAGCGCCGAACCAAAGAATACCGGGGATAAATTTCCGCGGCTGACACGCTCCATATCCAGCTCATCGCATGCGCCGTCCAGAAGCTCGATATCATCCATCAGCTGCCGATGGTAGTCTGGACCGATGATGGAGTTAACCTCATCGCCCTCTAACGAGAACTCCTGAGATGCGACCTCCTTCTGTCCGCCCATTGCTGCTGTGAAGGTTGTGATCTTCTTTGTGGCACGGTCATACACGCCCTTAAAATTCTTACCGCAGCCGATCGGCCAGTTGACCGGGCAGGTACGGATGCCGAGCACGCTCTCGATCTCATCCATCAACTCAAACGGATCGCGCGCCTCGCGGTCCATCTTGTTGATAAAGGTAAAAATCGGGATGTGGCGCATAACGCAAACCTTGAAAAGCTTGATCGTCTGCGCCTCGACACCCTTAGAACCATCGATGACCATGACCGCCGAATCGGCTGCCATCAGAGTACGGTAGGTATCCTCCGAGAAATCCTGATGTCCCGGTGTATCCAGGATATTGATGCAAAATCCCTCATAATTAAACTGTAATACGGAAGAGGTAACCGAAATACCTCTCTCCTTCTCTATCTCCATCCAGTCAGAAACCGCGTGCTTGGCCGCTTTTCTTCCCTTGACCGTACCAGCCAGGTTGATCGCGCCTCCGTAGAGAAGAAACTTCTCCGTCAGGGTTGTCTTACCAGCATCCGGGTGGGAAATAATGGCGAATGTACGCCGTTTTTTGATCTGCTCCGCTATATTTTCCAAAAAAATCTTCCTCCAAACTTACTACCATTCTTTAACTTTGTCTAAACGTATTTATTCTATATTATTTTAAACGAATACGCAAGTCCAAGTTACGGTTCACTCACGCGCGATCGGTAACAGATCTTAAAAACATTTTTCATCTTCTTCTTGATCCTTTTCTTTAAAAAACATATAATCATACTATTAACGTGGATATATAATAAATAGTAACAGTTGAACATATGAAACCGTTGCGATAACTATACAATCAACATTTTATAAGAGATGTTAATTATTGTAGAGATGCAGGAGATATAAAGGAGTTATTTTATGATTCTAGCTATCGACGTTGGAAACACCAACATTATTATCGGCGTGATCGACGCAAAAAAAACGTATTTTGTAGAACGCATCACGACCACCATCGGAAAACCGAATCTGGAATATGCCGTGGCGCTGAAAAGTATTCTTGAAATTTACCATATCGCCCCAGATCAGCTTGATGGTGCGATCGTCTCCTCGGTCGTTCCGCCGCTTAACCGGACGATTCTTGCCGCCATCCGTAAAATAACGGGACTAAACGCAATGCTGGTCGGTTCCGGCATGAAAACCGGCTTAAACATCCTGATGGACAACCCGAAATCCGTCGGCAGCGATATGATCGTAAACGCAGTCGGTGCCCTTGCAGAGCATGAACCGCCAATCATCATCATCGAAATGGGAACCGCTACGACCATGTCTGTCATCGACAAAAACGGACGCTATGTCGGCGGCGCGATCCTGCCGGGACTTCGCGTTTCCCTCGACAGCATGAGCGCCAGCACTGCCCAGCTGCCGCGCATCAGCCTCGATACGCCGCGCCATGTCATTGGCAAAAATACCATAGACTGCATGAGAAGCGGCGTCATATTTGGCAATGCCGCGATGATCGACGGTATGCTGGATCGCATCGAGGCAGAACTCGGAGAGAAAACTTCCATCATCGCCACCGGCGGCATCTCCAAGATTGTCCTGCCGCTCTGTTCGCATACGATCACGTATGATGGGGCGCTGTTGATGAAGGGATTACTACATTTATATGAAAAAAACAGGAGAACCGAATAATCAAAAAGGCTGTCTCTCGGCAGATGCATCTATATGATACATTCTGATGGGAGACAGCCTTTTTATCACAGTTTATTATGCTGACATCTATTCATTACCGGTCACGGTCACAGCAGCATTTATTTTACAACCTTCAGCTTCATATTCTCTTTCTCAATCCGATCCAGCTTCTCGCCGTCCAGACGGAGTGCAAATCCAAACGGATTTACCACGATTCCATTCACGTAATCCAGATATTTTTTCAGATCGCGGAAGCGGACTTCCATTGCTCCAAACTGATGTTTACGGTCAAATTTGCCAAATTCTACTAAATCCGTAAATGCCGGGTAATAGCGTACACCCTTTCCGGTGGTCAGAACCGGCACTGCCGTCGTCTTCTGCGGGTCAGCAACCGGAACCAGCAGACGCGCACCGTAAAGCTCTTTGCACATCAGATCCTGCATCTGCGGGAATGCCTGGTGCTGTACCAGTGCCTGATAGAACTGATTTGCAGAACGGACCAGGGACGGGTTCATCACGATCTCGGATGTATCCTTTGGTTTCTCGATGATGCTGAACAGCGACATGGACATATGATTTTCCTGTCCCTTGTCGATCACAACTGCCTCAAAACCGCTGCGGTAGAGGTCGTTGAAAAAGGAAATACGCTGTAATGGGCGGATCTCCAGTACCTTCGTCTCTACACCGACCATCTCCAGCCCTTTCACGAACTCATCTGCATACTCGCGGCTGGTGTAAAGGAAAGCAGCCGCCTTGCCGTTCTCTGCACCCAGGAAGAAGTTTTTCGTCGCATGGACAGTCACAACAAACAGTCCCGGCTCTCTCTGAAGCAGCTCCAGAACCTCTCCCATAACTTTTTTATCTGCTTTATCCTGATGTTCTTTCATCAGCTCACGTAATTTCTCCATTTGAATTCCTCCGGCTCTTTTTAATGTACTCTCGGAATCTTTCTGTGCTTGATTTTGTGAGATGATTTTTTGTCAGCTGTGCCCAAATTTCTGGGGCGTACGCGGTGCGTACGTTGATGAAATTCGGGTACGGCTGGCGGAAAATCAGCCACAAAAGCGAGTGCAGAAAAGACTCCGAGAGTACATTTTATCATGCGCGAGGCTCAATCCGCCTGCGCCTGTCTTTTCTACTCTGTCTGCTGTCCATGACTGCCTGAACGCCGCATCGCCAAGCTGCCTTTATCACTATATCAGATGGCATATTCCGCTCAACCCCAGTTCAGATAACAGTCATCTGCTTGATTTTCAGATTCTTTTTGCAGACTATATCCTCTATATTTTAACACAGAGCCGCCAAACAATCAATCAGAAGAATCTCACACAATCTCTATAACACAATCCCTATCAACATTCAGCTCAAATAATGCTTCATGCTTTTTAACGCACTCTTCTCCAGCCGTGACACCTGCGCCTGCGAAATATGGATTTCTTCGGCAACCTCTGTCTGGGTCTTTCCCTCAAAAAAGCGCATATCAATAATGCGGCGTTCCCGGTCCGGCAGGCGCTGCATCGCCTCCCCCAGCGACAGATCCTCGACCCAATGTTCCTCTGAATTTTTCTTGTCACTGAGCTGATCCATCACGTAGAGCGGATCGCCGCCGTCCGTATAGACCGGTTCGTACAGGCTGACCGGGCTCTGGATAGCATCGAGCGCATACGCAATCTCCTCTTTGCTGACTCCCAATTCTTTGGCAATCTCGCAGAGTGTCGGCTCCTTTGACTGCTTTTTCAGCAGATTTTCACGGGTATAGATCGCTTTGTATGCCGTATCGCGGAGCGACCGGCTGACCCGGATTGAATTGTTATCCCTCAAATACCGTTTCACCTCCCCCAGAATCATCGGAACCGCATACGTCGAAAAACGGACATTCTGGGTAATATCAAAATTATCAATCGCCTTGATGAGGCCGATACAGCCAATCTGGAACAGATCGTCCACATTTTCCCGGCTGCCCGAAAAGCGCTGTATTACACTGAGCACCAGCCGCAGATTCCCCTTGATATACTGTTCTCTTGCCTCCCGATCACCCTTTAGAATCCGGCGAAACAGTTCTTCTTTCTCCTCATTACTTAAAAGAGGCAGCTTGGATGTATTGACCCCGCAGATTTCCACTTTATAGACCGGCATTTCCATTCCCTCCGTATGATGGACGATCAACGCAAGCGGTTGAATCGTTTTGATTTTTGTTTTGTCACCTATACATTAGAATGGACAATTCAAAGCTCATTTATACCCGGACAAATGAGAACCGTTTTCACTCATTCCAATTTCTTGCCTTTTCTGCCGTTCCATAGTAAAATATATTTTCAGGGATTTTACGATCAATATTATTTATAGAAAATAGAATTCAACCACAAGGAGATCCATTCATGAACACACAAAAAAAAGCCCGTTCCCTCTACTGGGATATCGTAAAGGGATGGGGCATTATTGCGATCGTGCTGGGGCATACCGGATATTTCGCCGGTGCGTTCGTCTATCTATTCCACCTGGCGCTGTTCTTCTTTATCACGGGCTATTTTTATAATGAAACGAAATACGGGGATACGCCGTTTCGCTACTTCGGCTCCCGTCTCGCTGGTGCATGGCCCAGGTATATGTTCTACACGCTGTTTTTTGTCCTGCTCCACAACTTTTTTGTAACGCACAGGCTCTATGCGGGACAGGAACTTTACAACCATACCAGAATGCTTACGGCATGGATGAGCAGTCTTACCTTCAACTCCCCGGAACAGGTTCAGGGTGCCCTCTGGTTTCTGCCGGTCTGGCTGGTGTCCTCCGGACTCTTTGCCGGATGCGTCTGGTTTGGACGCGCGGCTGCCCGCTTTACCCGGAAAGATAATGTCAAGCTTCCTGTATGTGCATTTGCATGCATCCTGATTGGTCTTGCCGGTGTCTTCTTAAATATGAGAAGCTGCCCGCTCCCTTACAATCTGCAGGCGGCGCTGCTCGTTGTTCCGGTCTATCTCATCGCCTGGCTGATGCAGCAGTTTTTCTCCAATTTCCGCCACTATACGGTCTGGTACGGCTGCCTGATAAGCGCCCTGCTTCTGCACCTGACGAACACAAAGCTTCACATTTTCATCGATCTGGCAAGCATGCACATTCCGGGCGTCTTATTTTATCCGATCTCCATCATTGGAATTTACTTCGTCCTTTCGCTCTCCGACCTGTCCGAGCGCATCAGACCGCTGGCAAAGGTCCTTGCCTTTTTAGGACGCCATTCCTTTGACATTATGGCGATTCATTTCACGCTGTTCAAGCTGATCGATTTTGCCTATGCCCGCTTCATTTTGAAGGAAATACCGGAAACGCTTTCCAACTTCCCGGTCTCCTTCCGCTATGAAATGGGTCCGTTTTACATCCTGATCGGTCTGTTTCTTCCAGCACTTATCGGCTGGTGTATAGACCGCATTGCTGCGAAATTTCTTTCTTGAGGCGTTTCATAATCTTCTTTTCCAGCCTCGATATGTATGACTGCGAGATACCCAGAAGGTCGGCAACCTCCTTCTGGGTCATTTCATCTTCCTGCTCTCTCCCCAGACCAAAGCGCAGCTTCACGATTTTCTGTTCCCGCGGATTCAGGCGGTCGATCGCCGCATTCAACAGTTTCCGCTCTGTCTCATCCTCCAGATCCCGGTAAATAATATCCTCATCCGTTCCCAAAATATCCGACAGAAGCAATTCATTTCCATCCCAGTCCACATTCAACGGCTCATCGATCGAAACCTCGAGCTTCGTCTTATTATTTCTCCGGAGATACATCAGAATCTCATTTTCAATACAACGGGATGCATAGGTCGCCAGCTTAATATTTTTATCCACGTCAAACGTGTTGATCGCCTTGATGAGACCGATCGTCCCGATCGAAATCAGATCTTCCACGCCCACGCTGGTGTTGTCAAACTTTCTTGCTATGTAGACCACCAGGCGCAGGTTGTGTTCGATCAGCGCCGAACGCGCCTCTTTATCCTCACTGGTTCCAAATTTTCTTAAAACCTCCGCCTCCCGCACACTGTCAAACGGTGCCGGAAGGATATCGGTTCCCCCGATATAATGAACTTCCCCGTCCCGGTGCATCAGAAATGACCGGAACGACGGCATCATTTTTAAACGAAACTGATCTGGAACTGAAACTTTTATAAACATACGCTTTCCCCCTTATGTTGTTCGCTATGGTTCGATTGTCTGCATGGTTTTCTTCACAACCAATATTTTTCATTGAGCAGCATCTGGTACTCGCCCTTCTGCGACAGCGCCTCCTGTGAAATGGCAATCCACGGCTTCTCAATCACCCGCATACCGCCCTGACCGGACACTTCCATCCGCTCCGCCTGATATGCCGGAATCACGCCGCCGCCCTTTCCGACACTCCGAAATGGGATGTATTGGACACCGTCCTCCCAGGAAAAAAATTTCTCTGCCGCACACGCATCCAGCACCTGCACCGGACGCCCCGAAAGCGGCATCGTCAGATGGTTGCCTGTGTCGAGAATCGCCTGCACATGCCGCTCCCTGCCTTTGTTAAAAAGCGTTACCGCGTACTGGTGTTCCAGCTTCATACACCGCTGCATACCAAACCGCCACACCGCAGATGGAATCAGAAAACTCCCCCCCGCGGTAAACAGCCAGAACAGAAGATTCACCCGTATTCCAAGCGGCTGAACCAGTTCCATGCAGCCAGCCGCCAGCATAGATGCTATGTAAAGCCCGATCGCAGCTTCTGCCGCCTCCGACTTCCTATGGATGGAAAATGCCGTCCATGCCATCAGCACGCTCATCGTGGCGCTTAGGAGCATCCGCCCGGCATATCCCAGCGGAATCGGAGCTAACACCATTCCTAACGCATACACGGCTCCCAGAAGACTCCCTGCCAACCGCCCATACCGGCGTTCCGGCAGACGCAGGCAATTCTTCACCACCGACAGAAGCAGGAAATCCGCTGCCAGATTTTGCAGCAGGATGACATCCGCATACACACGATAAGTCACTGTCTCTTCCCACCTTTCTGTCCGACACGGGATATTATAAGAAAAAAATTCCGCAAAATTTGTCAAACCGAGGGCGCAAAACGCCTGTTTTGATCGCCAAAAATCGGGGGAAAAACGTAAAATTTGAATAGATTCGACATAAGTCGAAGGTCTGAATCGACGATAAAAAAGAATGTGCCTTTTTGTGTAATAGGGGATTCCAAGGAATTTCCTATTACACAAAAAAACACGCATCAGAAATTTTCACTTCTAATGCGTGTCTCTTCCAAAAACAACTGCTTCTGTATATATTTTGTATTTTTGCTAAAGCAAGAGCAGTTCATCTCTCACTCTTATATTATTTCTTATTTCTCAGAAAATCCGGAATATTGATCTGTGTTTCCTGGCGCATCGGGCGGAACGGCTGTGCCGGTGCCGACTGCGGTGCTTCCTTCGGAGCGACTGGCTGTGCCGGTGCTGCTGCAGATGGTGCACGGAAGGTCGGTGCCTTGTAGGTCGGCTGCGCTGCCGCTGCAGTCTGTGCTGCCGGCTGAGCGTATGTATTGCCAGTCGTCTTTGCCTTGAACGGAGTCTTGAACTCAGTCATCGCTTTTGCGACCGGTGTGTTCACACCGTGGGAATCCAGTCCAGTCGCAATAACAGTGATCGTCGCCTCATCCTGTGCATTCTCATCGTACATCGCACCGAAGATGATATTGGCATCGTCGCCTGCAAGCTCCTGTACATAGCTGGCTGCGTCATTTGCCTCGATCAGGCTGATATCGCCGGAAATATTGATGATAACGTGGCTTGCACCCTCGATGGTTGTCTCAAGCAGCGGGCTGGATACAGCCTGCTTAACAGCCTCAAGTGCTTTGTCATCACCCTTCGCATGACCGATACCGATATGAGCGATACCCTTGTCCACCATAACGGTCTGAACATCTGCAAAGTCAAGATTGATAAGACCCGGAACATTGATCAGGTCGGTAATACCCTGTACTGCCTGCTGAAGAACCTCATCTGCTTTCTTCAGTGCATCCGGCATCGTGGTACGGCGGTCTACGATCTCAAGAAGTTTATCATTCGGGATAACGATCAGAGTATCGACAGCTGCTTTCAGTTTTTCGATACCATTGAGCGCGTTGCTCATACGGGTCTTTGCCTCGAAACGGAACGGCTTTGTGACAACGCCGACCGTCAGAATGCCCATATCTTTTGCGATACGTGCAATAACCGGAGCTGCACCTGTACCGGTACCGCCGCCCATACCTGCGGTAACGAATACCATATCTGCACCCTTGAGAGCCTGTGCCAATTCTTCCTGGCTTTCCTCAGCTGCTTTCTCACCGATCTCCGGCTTTGCGCCTGCACCAAGTCCCTTGGTCAGCTTCTCACCAATCTGCATAGCTGTGGACGCCTTGCAGAACTGCAGTGCCTGCTTATCTGTATTGATACCGATAAATTCTACACCGGCAATATCTTCATCGATCATACGGTTGACAGCGTTGTTACCGGCTCCGCCGACACCTACTACTATAATTCTGGCAGAGTTCTCTGCTTCATTTATCTTTATCTCTAACAAGATACTTCCTCCTTCATTTTCCCATCTATTCCGGTTTTATCATTTTTATACTAAAATTAGGGTCTTTTAAATCTAGCCTACCTAATACTATATTTGATTTTCAGCAAAAAATCAATCGTTTCTTTTATAAATTTTCAATAAACCAGTCACAATGTTACTGTTCACGCATACGTGCCAGTAACGGATTTTGCCGATTCTTCCTAGTTTTTATCAAACCGGTACATCGGATTTGCATTCGATTCATCGTAGCTGTCCAGATAGAGGGTTCCGGACAGATCCGGATAATCCCGCAGAATATCCGTCAGCTCCGAAAGTTTCCCGTTCATCTCACTGTTGCTTCCCAGCTCAACCTTCAAGCTCCTGATTTGAAGCGTCGCTTCCTTTTCCTTATTAAAACGGATCTCGTCCACCGCAACCTCGTTGACCGACAGCACCTGCGTCAGGTTCAGAATCTCGTTGAAAACGCTGATATCCTCGACCGGCAGCGGCTGATGCAGCACGATATGTCCAAAGGAAAGTCCGGCAATCTTCGGCACACCCGGCAATGTCTCGCTTGTGCTCTCCACAATGATGCCGTCCTTGTCAAAATACATCCGGCTGTTCATGTAGGAAACGTAACCAACCACACTCTTCTCGTAGACGATCACCTCCACGTCCGACGGGCTGCGGAACACCAGCTTGTAATCCTGCACGAACGGAATTGACTTGTGCGGCCGGAAGCGGTACTGCAGATAGCAGAACACCGGATTCCGGCTCAGCCGCGAATCGAAAATAGACGCCTCTATCTGCTCTGCCGTATATTGCCGGTTTCCACTGACATGGATTGTATTGATCTGAAGCAGCGACAGACCGACAAAAAACGCGGCTGCCACAAGAAGTGCTGCCGCCGTGATCCAGATATGTTTTTTTCCACGGCGGCGCCATACCTTTTCCTCTGTCTTTTTTTCAATCTGTATCTTCTCTATCTCCATCATCCTCCCGGCGCCGGATCTCTGCTCCTAATGCCCGCAAGTCCCGGCAAATATCTTCATATCCCCGCTCAATATGTTCACATTCTGATACTCTGGTCCATCCGTCCGCCCCCAGGGCTGCCACCGTCAGGGCTGCACCGCCCCGCAGATCACGGGCACGCACCAAAGCTCCCCGCAAGGTTTCCACTCCGTCAATCCGAGCAATGTTCCCGCTGCATTCGATGTTCGCCCCCATTTTTTGAAGCTCCGCCGCTGTGCCAAACCGGTTTTCAAATACCGTCTCCCGCAGCATACTGGTTCCATCTGCCCGTGACAGCGCCGCCATCAAAAACGGCTGCAGATCGGTCGGAAACGCCGGATACGGTCCGGTTTTCACCGATACCGCCCGCAGGCGCTGTCCGCTGTGTACATATATAAGTTCCGGTTCCTGATAAAGCGAAACGCCCATATGCTCCAGCACCCCGGTCAATGCACGCAGCTCCTGTGTCTGCACGCCGTCCACGATCACCTCACCGCTGCAGGACGCAGCAGCAAGAAGATAGGTCCCGGCTACGATCCGGTCGCCGCCGATCACAAACCGGCTGTCATGGAGCGGCAATCCGCCTTCTATGATCAGCGCATCCGTCCCAATCCCCCGGATCGATGCCCCCATACCATTTAGGAAATGGCACAGCTGTCCAATCTCCGGTTCCCGCGCGCATCCCCGCAGAACCGTCCGCCCCACCGCTGCCACAGCGGCAAACAGGGCATTTTCCACCGCGCCGACACTCGGAAACGGAAAAATAATCTCTGCCCCGCGAAGTCCCGTTGTCTGTGCATGCAGGAAGCCGTCCGGCTCCGGTTCCTGTATTTCCGCGCCCAGCGCACGGAGTGCCCGCAAATGCCAGTCGATTGGACGTTTTCCGATCATACATCCGCCGGGGCTGTAGACACCCGCCTCGCAAAAGCGTCCCAGAAGCGCTCCCAAAAGCATAATGGACGAGCGCATTTTCCCCATCGCTTTCTGCTCGATCCGCCAGCCATTCATCTTCGAAGTATCAATTTCCAGACGGTTTCCGTGCAACGCACACCGGCATCCCAGAGAATCAAGAATCCCCATCATACAGAACACATCCTGTATTCTGGGGACATTTTCAAGCACGGTAATTCCGCGGTTTAACACCGACGCCGCCATTATCGGCAAAACTGCATTTTTCGACCCCTGCACCGTGAGTCCGCCCTGAATCCGGCACGGTCCGTGAATCTCGATGAAAGCCAAACAATCCCCTCCCACCGGCATCTATGTATTATTATATGCCAACGAGAGAAAATGGTTCTCATTTTCTACATTTCCCGAAGTAAATATGTAACTCCGCCAAATATTCCTACTGCTCCAGCTTAATCTGGTTCGAGACGCTTAACACCATCCCCATCTCCAGCATCAGAAACATGACGGACGTACCTCCGTAACTGATAAACGGCAGCGTAACACCCGTGTTCGGGATCGTATTCGTAACAACCGCGATATTTAAGATAACCTGAATCGCGATGTGTGCCATCACGCCGATCACGATCATCGCACCCATCAAATCCGGTGCATTTCCAGCAATTACCATGAAGCGGTAAATCATAAACATGAAAATCAGAATGACCGAAATCGCGCCAAACAGACCTAATTCCTCACAGATAATCGAAAAAATCATATCATTCTGCGCCTCCGGCACGAAACCGAGCTTCTGGAGACTCTCGCCCAGTCCCTTTCCAAACAGACCGCCGGAACCGATCGCGTACAGACCCTGGAGCACCTGATAACCGCCGGAACGTGCATACTGCACCGGGTTGACCCAGACATTGATTCGTCCCAGCTGATAATCCTTCAGGATATGGAGCTTTACCAGCAGATGCCCTATATAGGGGGCGACCGCCAGAAGTCCGACGCCGCCTCCGATGCAGAGGAAAAACGGCCATTTGATCTTGCACGCCACAAACAGCATCACAAACACGATGCCGCAGATGATGATACCAGAACTTAAGTTGTTCGCCGTAACCAAAAGTGCCAGCGGCGCCGACAGCGCCACGATAAATCCGACTGCCCGCAGCTGGTTGATCCGCACGCCCAGATTGGCAATCAGAACCGCCAGAAGCAGAATCAGGGAAATCTTGACAATCTCGGTCGGCTGGAACTGGAGCGGTCCCAGGCGCAGCCAGCGCTTCTTACCATGCGATGCCACGCCCAGAGGTGTAAAACGCGTCAGAAGCAGCGTCACGTATGAAGCGATATATCCCAGCATCGCAAACCGCGCAAACCAGTGATAATCTATCTTGGAGACGATATACATCGCAACAAAGCTGACACCCGCGATGCCCGCCTGACGAAGCATAAAATATCCCGGATTGCCGTAATCAAGCTGCGCCTTATAGGAGCTCGCGCTGTAAATCATGATCAGTCCGAATACCGTCAGGAAAATGATGGTAAACAGCAGACTGTAATCATAAAACCGATGTGGTTTTTTCTTTTTAATTTTTCCCGGTTCCGGCATACTTCCACTCCCCTGCTTTTTGTTGTTACAGTTTCGAAATTCTGCCTGTAAACGACAGTTTTCCTTCAAATCAGGGCTGCCGCAGACAAATGCCGGCTGCGACAGCCCCCTTAAATACATTAAGCCTTTATTCGTTACTGTTCACGCATACGTGCCCAGTAACCTTTATTCTTCCAATACCGAATTGCTGCGTGCTTTGCACTCCGCAATTCTCAAAAGTCACAATTCCTCCTGCAAGCAATCTTGCGTCGGATTTCCGACCTTTGAACCTTGGTATTACAAATTTCTCACAAACTCTTTGAATTTGCGTCCGCGCTCTTCAAAGTTCTTGAACTGCCCCCAGCTTGCACATGCCGGTGAAAGCAGGACGTTATCGCCCGGATTTGCGTAGGATGCACATACCTGTACAGCCTCCTGCAGATCTTCCGCGTACATGATATCATTGAAGCCGTGGCGTTTTGCACACTCGGCAATCTTGTCGCGGGTCTGGCCGATCAGCACCAGATAGCGTACCTTTCCGCCAAAGCTCTCGATCCACTCGTCAAACTCGGAATGCTTATCATATCCGCCTGCGATTAATAAGGTCGGTCCCGGCATCGCCTTGATCGCCTGCATCGCTGCGTCCGGGTTGGTTCCCTTGGAATCGTTGTAGTATTTGACACCAAAACGCTCGGTTACGAACTCAATGCGGTGTTCAACTGCCTTAAATTCCTTGATCACCTTCTGGATCTTCTCCAGCGGAACGCCCATGTTCATACTGATAGCAATCGCTGCCATAACATTTTCATGGTTATGACGGCCAAGTAGCTTCAGATCGTGGATATTGACAATCACGGTCTCTTTCTCGCCGTCGTTGTATACAATCTCATCCTCTTTCAGATAGAAACCTTGTTTCAGGGTGCGCAGACTGGAAAAATATACCACCTTGATGTCTTTTAAAGTCTCACCAAATTCACGCAGTACCGGATCCTCATAGTTCAGGACACAGACATCGCCCTCTTTCTGGTTCTTGGTAATGCTCTCTTTCGTCTCGATGTAGCATTCCATCGTCTTATGACGATCCAGATGATCCGGGGTAATATTTAAAATAGCGCTTACATTCGGGTGGAAATCAGTCATGGTCTCCAGCATGAAGCTCGATACCTCTGCGACGGTTACGGTCTCATCCGTTGTCTCCAATGCATGGAATGCAAACGGCTCACCGATATTTCCAACTACAAATACGCTGTCATAGAATGACTTCATGATCTCACCGGTCAGGGAAGTCGTCGTTGTCTTTCCGTTCGTGCCGGTAATGGCTGCCATACGTCCTTTGGCACAGTGATATGCAAGCTGCATCTCGCCCCAGATCGGAATACCGGTTTCACGAATCATCTCTACAAACGGTGCATCGGTCGGGATGCCCGGGCTTAAAATTGCCAGCTCCACGCCTAACAAATCCGTCTTTTTCAGCTCTCCGAGGACGAACGTGATCGTCGCGCCTTCGTCAAATTTCTTTTTCAGCTCCTCTGGATCCAGTTTTTCATTGCCATCGTAAAGCACTACCTCCCCGCCTTTTGAGAGAAGGAGCTTTGCAGCTGCAATACCGCTGATACCTGTTCCTGCTACTAATACTTTCTGACTCATAATCTTCCTCCTATAATCCTAAGTATGCTATAAGGCAAAGGATTGCCGTAATAATCGAAAATACGCCTACGACTCTGGTCTCAGACCATCCGCAGAGCTCGAAATGGTGATGGATCGGCGCCATCTTGAAAAAACGCTTTCCGCCCGTCTTCTTAAAATAGGTTACCTGAATAATAACAGATAATACTTCCACCAGATAAATCAGACCCACGATCGCGATAAAGATCGGCATCTGCATCATAAAGGCACTGGAAGCAACAAAACCACCAAGTGCCAGTGAACCGGTATCGCCCATAAACACACGCGCCGGATAGACATTGAACAGAAGAAAGCCCAGAAGACTTCCAACTACTGCGCCGGTAATCGGGCTAATGCCGCTGTTCTCCCCGATCGCCACGATCGTAAAGAACGTTGCTACCAGAATCGTCACACTGGTGCACAGACCGTCCAGACCATCTGTGAAGTTCACGCCATTGTCAGTTCCCAGAATGATGAAGAACAGTGCCGGTACAAACAGCCAGACCGGAAGCTGTAAATACTTGCCGGTAAATGGAATCAGCATCCCTGTTCCGATGTCCGGTGAGGTTACAATATAATAGGCAAAAATACCTGTGATCACAAACTGTCCGATCAGCTTCTGGATCGGATTTAAGCCCTCCGAACGTTTCATCACGATCTTGATGTAATCGTCCAGAAATCCAACCACGCCGAATCCAACGGTCATAAACAGCACCGGAATGATCTTCGGATAATCCTGGATATAGAGCAGAGACGTAATGATGATGCTGGAAAGAATTACCAGACCGCCCATCGTCGGGGTTCCCTGCTTTTTCAGATGCGTCTGCGGCCCGTCATCGCGCACCTGCTGTCCAAATTTCAACCTGTGGAGAAACGGTATCACGATCGGGCACAGCACTGCGCTGACCACAAATGCGATGATAACCGCCAGTATTGTTTCATTTACCATGTCACACCTCTAACTTATCTTCCTATGTATACAGAGATAGTTCCTCAAATTATACACTTCAATAGTATACGTCTTTTTAGGGGAATAATCAACCTCTTTTCTCCACCCCCAGATACGGCAAAATGACCTCAAACAGATCGCGGATCACCGGGGCGGCAATCGTCCCGCCATAGTAGATTCCTTCCGGTTCATCGATGGTGATGAGCGCGATCACCTGCGGATCGTCCGCCGGTGCAAACCCTAAAAATGAGGAAATATATTTTTTCCGGCTCCTTGGAAGTTTCTCCGATGTTGCCGTCTTTCCGCCGATCCGGTAGCCCTCGATCCGGGCGTTTTTTCCACTCCCCTCCGCCACCACCTGTTCCAGAATATAACGCAGCGTCTCACTCGTCTGCTCCGATAAGATTCTCTCTCCTTTTGGATAGGCAAACACGTGGACTGCCTGACCATCTGCCCGCACGGCACGGATACCGATGTGCGGTGTGATGCGCGTGCCTCCGTTGATCAGGGAGGATGCCGTTGTAATGAGCTGGATCGGCGTGATCTGAAACGACTGCCCAAAAGAGACGGTCGCCAGCTCCACCGGTCCGATCTGATCCGGCTGGTGCATGATCGTCCCCGCCTCACCCGGCAGATCAATCCCAGTCTTTCCCAGCAGACCAAACTGCTTAAAATACTGATAGTACCGCTCCGGTCCCAGCCGCTGTCCGACATCGATCAGAACAGGATTGCAGGAATTCATCATTCCCTGTAAAAACGTCTCCCCGCCGTGTCCGCCCACCTTGTGACACCGAATCTTCCGATCTTCCACGATCCGGAATCCCGGGCAGGAAAACTGATCAGTCAGGTTGACCACGCCCGCCTCCAGTCCCGCAGCGGCAGTCACGATTTTGAATGTAGACCCCGGTTCGTATGTATCATTTAAACAGGGATTGCGCCACATCTGATTGAGGAGAGCTTGTTTATTTTGCGCTGATGCTGCGTGTGACTGCACTTCATTCTTCCAGGATATGTCTTCTTCTGTTTCTGAATCTTCGTTTTTTTTATCTGTCACCAGCTCAAACGGCTCATTCAATGAAAACTCCGGTGCATTTACCATTGCATAGATTTCCCCGTTCTTCGGGTTCATCACGATGATCGAGACGCGGTTCGCATTCTTTTTCTGCATCGTCTGGTACGCCGCCTGTTCCGCGTACATCTGGATATTGACATCCAGACTCGCCTGCAGATCCCGCCCTGCCTCCGGCTCGATGCGGTCCTCCGCCTCATTTTCCAGCTCGATCCCCGCCGCGTCCGTGAGCGTCAGAATCTTGCCGTCCGTACCCTTTAAATACTTCTCATACTGTACTTCCAGACCGATGATCCCCTGGTTGTCTCCCCCGGTAAATCCCAGTACCTTCGATGCCAGACGTCCATATGGATAATATCGCTTATAGTCCTCATCCACCTTGACCCCCTCCAGGCGCCTTGCCCGGATCGCATCGCCCCGCGTTTTCTCTACATTGGACTTGATCACCTCCCTGGAAGATCGTTTTTCCGTCTTTTTCCGCACCTCTGTCTCCGGAAGTCCCAGTTCTTCGCTCAAAACCCGGATAACTGCCTCCGGATCTTTTATCTGATTATGAATCACAGAGATGGTACACACAGTCCGGTTATCGGCGATCACCGTTCCGTTCCGGTCAAGGATCCGCCCGCGCGGCGCTTTGATACTGCGCTCCCGCCGATGCAGCTCCTCCGCCATCTGGCTGTAATAATCCGCTTTATACAGCATGAGGAAGAACAGTCTCCCCGCTAATCCTGCCATGCACAAGCAGATGGCGGCGCACAAAAAGACAGTTCTTCCTCTGTGATGCGTCCGGTTCCGATTCATACTGCTTCCTGTCTGATCTCATTGCTACAGTATATCATAAGAACCGTTTCTTTATTCTGTATTTTCGTTACTGTTCACACACGTGTGCCCAGCAACGGGATTTTGCCGATGCTACGCATTCCAAATCAGCAAAATCTGCAGCCAGAACTGTATCGTACGGATTTTTCAGTTCAGAAAATTCCTACCTGTGAACAGTTACGTATTTTCCACACAAGATAGATAACTCTTCCCGACAGGCACAATTCTTAATCTCCCGCTGCCTGCGCTTCCTGGGAAGCTGCCGTTTCTCCGGCATTATCCGCTGTTCCGGTGTCTCTGCCCGTTCCAGACATTTCTCCGTTTCCAACCGCCGCCGATTCATCCTGCACATTTCCCATCGTATCCGGATAGCTGTACTCGTCTCCGGAATCGATAAATTCCTCATCGTAGTTCGCCCAGCCGCCCTCCGGAGCCGGAGTCGTCTCTGCCGGTGTTTCAGCTGCATTCGGATCCTCGGTTGCTGTGCCGCTTATAATGCCTTCTTCCTGGCTGGAAAGATTGGTCTCGAGATCCTGTGCCGCGCCTCCTGCCGGGAATACATTCTTATATGGAAGGACTTCCGCCATGATCTTGCTGAAAATCTCGCTGGCAAAAGTCGAATGTGCCTGCTGCTCGCCCGGCAGATGCGGGGTATCTACTACCACATAGCAGAGTACCTGCGGATTGTATGCCGGTGCATATCCGATAAAGGAAACCAGATAATTCTTCTCCGCACGCGGCTGCTTCTGCGCCGTACCTGTCTTACCAGCCACTTCGTAACCGGCAACTGCCGCCGCGCCCGCGGTACCGCCATCACCTGATACTGTCTGGTAAAGCGCATTATTAATGAAGTTCGAGGTCGATTCCGAAACCGTCTCTCGCACCAGATTTGGGGAAACGGATTTGACAACGGATCCTTCGTCGTTCAGAATCTCTTTTACCACATGCGGCTCATAATAGGAACCGCCGTTGATTAAGGACGCATATCCAGCTGCCATCTGCACCATCGTACAGTTATAGTTCTGTCCAAATGCGTTGGTCGCCAGAGATGCCGGATCCATATTGGATGCCTGATAAATCAGACCGGACGCCTCGCCCGGAAGGTCGATGCCCGTCTTCTCGCCAAATCCGAAAATCTTCTGATACTGGACAAACTTCTCTTTTCCCTCCAGTGATACAATACGCATCATAACGACGTTGCAGGATTTCATCAATCCCTGTGTGATCGTCAGCGGTCCGTGGCCGGCTCGGGCAACACACCGGATATCCCAGTCTCCGAAATGCAGTTTTCCGCCGCACTCAAAGACCTCGTTTCCGGAAATCGCGCCTTCCTCGATCGCCCCGGCTACCGTAAATGCTTTCTGTGGAGAACCCGGCTCATAGGAGTCGCTCACACAGAAGTTTCTCCACATTTTATACCACGCCTCGGACTTCGTCTTTTCATCCATCGCCTGGATTTCCTCATCCGTATAGTAGGCACTTAAATTGTACGGATCGTTCAGATTGTAACGGGTCGTCGTATCCATCGCCAGGATCTCACCGCTGTTCGGATCCATGACGATCGCCGCCGCCAGATTACTTCCAATGCCCGCCTGCCACTCATCCAGATATTTCTGGACAATCTTCTGGATATTGACGTCGATCGTCAACTCCAGCGTCTTTCCGTTCTGCGCCGGTTTTACCGTTCGCTCGACGTTCGAATCGCCGTTTAAATAACCGTACTCACGACCGCTCACACCGTTCAGGATATCGTTATAATACTGTTCAACACCGCCGGATGCATTGCCATCCTTGAGGGCAAAACCAACCACATTGCATGCCAGCTCATTGTACGGATACGTTCTCTTATATTCTTCCTCGAACCATACGCCCGTGATACGCTGGTTGCCGCCTTCCTCCGTCGGCAGCGCCCGGTATTCCTTGTTCTTGTCCTTCTCATAAGTCTCAAACTTCTCTTTGTCTTCCGCTGGAAGCTGTTTCGCATAGATCACATACTGGCTGTCTTTTTTCTCCTCGATCATCGCCTGCAGCTCGTCCCGCTTGTAACCGAAGCACTCCACCAGCGCGTCCAGCGTAGCATCGAGATACTGGTAGTTCTCCTCCGTATCCAGAATCTGCTTCGGATCGACGACCAGATTGTAAACCTTCTCGCTAATCGCCAGATACGTCCCGTTCCGGTCGATAATATTGCCGCGCTTGTAGGGAATCGTGCGGCTCTCATAGTCCTGATGGCTCAGGACTATCTGATTGTACGACTCGCCCTTACTTTTTACCAGATTATAAAGCACCAGCACCAATGCAAACAAAGCCAGCATAATTACCAGGACGGTAATTGCCAGCTTTTCCTGCATATATTTCCGAAAGGTCTGTCTGCCGTTAGTGTTTTGGGATGTCCTCATACTGTCTTACATACTCGCTTTCCGTCTTGTCATATAAAAGAATCTGATCCTTATTTGCATATACCATGCCGAGCTCTTCGGTCGCCACTTTATATACATGATCCAGATCCACATACGTGTCAATCCGGGTCTGAAGTGCATCATTCTCGGACTTCAGGTTCTCCAGTTTCAGCTCCAGATCCTCAATGTGGTTAATACGGGTCGTGATCGACGCCTGCTTATGCAGATAATTCATACATAAAACCAGCGTAATCAGCGCAGCGATGGTCAGCGCCAGCACATACGGTCCGTTCATGTAAAGCGCCTTTTCCTGGTTGCGGCGCACGGCGTGTTTATGCCGGTACTCCTCTCTCTCATCTCTTTCTGGTCTTATCTCCACGGTTCTCTGAACTTTTCGCACGGTATTACCGTCCACATACGTGGAGGCCGATACATGTTGTCTCCTTCTGACAGACATAACGTTCCCTCCCTGCTCTTTCGCTTTTTCTCTCTTTTATCTCCCCCGCACCTGAAACGATCTCTGTTCTGCGGTGCAGTTATGCTTTTGTTTATGATTTTTCAAATACCCGGAGCTTTGCGCTCTTGGAACGCGGGTTTTCTTCCATCTCCTGATCGGTCGGAAGAATCGGTTTTCTTGTAATCACCCTGCCGCGGCTTTTGCGTCCACAGACACAGACCGGAAAATCCGGCGGGCAGATGCATGGATTTTCATTCGTCCGAAAACGGTTCTTTACGATTCTATCTTCCAGGGAGTGGAACGTAATGATCGAAAGCCGTCCGCCCGGTGCCAGGCGCTCAATCATCGTATCGATCGAATCTTCCAGCACATCCAGTTCCCGGTTTAACTCGATCCGGATCGCCTGAAACGTACGCTTTGCCGGATGACCGCCGGTCGCCCGGACCTTTGCCGGAATCGATGCCCGGATGATCTCCGTCAGCTCGCCTGTCGTCTCAATCTCTTTTTTCTGTCGTGCCTGAACGATGTGTTTTGCAATATTCTTCGCAAACCGATCCTCACCGTAGTCCCGGATGATCCGGTACAGTTCCATCTCACTGTAGGTATTGACGATGTCCTTCGCGGTCTGCTCATTTCTCTGATCCATCCGCATATCCAGCGGCGCATCGTCCTCGCGATAGGTAAATCCCCGTTCCGCTGTGTCAAGCTGGAAGGAAGAAACACCCAGATCCAGATAAATTCCATCCACCTGCGGAATCTCCAGCTCATCTAACACCTGTGCAATCCGCTCATAATTGCTCCGCACAACGGTTATCTTATCTCCAAAGGGAGCCAGACGTTCTGACGCAGCCGCAATCGCGTCAGCATCCTGATCAATCCCGATCAGGCGTCCGCCGTCTCCCAGCCGTGCCGCCACCTCGCTCGCGTGACCGCCGCCTCCCAGTGTCCCATCCACATAGATACCCTGGAGCTTTACACAGAGACTGTCAACCGTCTCATTTAATAATACTGATTTGTGATTAAATATCATATGCCAAGGCCTTCCATATTTTCTGCAATCTCTTCCATGTCATCATAGACATTCTTCTCCGCCCAGGTCGCCTTGTTCCAGATCTCGATCCGGCTTCCGACGCCGACCAGAACAACCTCCTTCTCGAGTCCTGCAAAATCCCGCAGAACCGAAGGAAGCAGGATTCGTCCCTGACGATCCACCTCACACGCCGAGGCACCTGCCAGAAAGAAACGGGAGAATTTTCTGGCATTCTGATTGGTAAGTGGGAGTGCCTGTAACTTCTCTTCGAACTTTTTCCACTCGGTGTTATCGTACACAAAAAGACAGCCATCCAACCCCTTTGTCACCACAAATTCGTCTCCAAGCTGTTCCCTGAACTTCGACGGAACGATCAAACGCCCCTTCGCATCGATTGTATGATTGTATTCTCCCATGAACATATCAATCACCCGTCATCCGATGTGTACCACTTTTGTGTCCCGAAAATCCATTTCGTTCCACTTTTCACCACTTTCTACCACTTGTTATGTTTATTTTAGTACATGCCCATCAAAATGGCAAGGTCTAAATCGAAAAAAAATCAGAAAACTCAGGCACCGGTTCTTTTTCCGAACACATGTACCTGAGTTTTCTGTACTTATCTATATTTGTTTCTATTTCCACTCTTATTTTATAGCGCCGTCTCCAGCCCTCTTTCAGTCTCCGTCTCCAGCCCGATATACTGATTTAAGAGTTTGTCAAGCTCCACACTGTAGTGATAAATTGTGTCATATGCTGCCTTTGTGTCAATATTTTGATTCAGCTGCTGTCTTGCCCGTTCAATCTTTTGAACTAATTCTTCTCTCATATCCGCCATCCTATGCATTCTCCTTTTCTATTCTCTAGTGCCATTCCTCCTTACTTCACTGTCATTTTACGTCTTCCACCAGCAAAAAGCAAACTATTTCGACCGATTAAATTCGACAAAAAACGACGTTTGTTACTGTTCACACACGTGTGCCCAGCAACGGGATTTTCAGTTCAGAAAATTCCTACCTGCGAACAGCAACCGACGTTTGCATATAACAATAGGGCAGGATCCCGAAGAATCCCACCCTACTATATAAATACATTATTCAGAATAAATCTGCTCGATCCTATTTCACGCCAAAGATAGCCATGAATGTACCTGCTGCTACGGCAGTACCGATAACACCAGCTACGTTCGGTCCCATTGCGTGCATCAGAAGGAAGTTGCTCGGATCTGCCTCAGAACCAACCTTCTGGGATACACGTGCTGCCATCGGAACTGCAGATACACCTGCGGAACCGATCAGCGGGTTTACCTTACCATGAGTTACCTTGCACATAATCTTACCGAAGATAACACCTGCTGCAGTACCCAGAGCGAATGCAATCAGACCCAGAACTACGATCTTGATGGTATCCAGGTTTAAGAAAGCCTCTGCACTGGTAGTAGCACCTACGGAAGTACCCAGGAAGATAACGACGATGTACATCAGGGCGTTGGAAGCAGTCTCTGTCAGCTGCTTAACAACACCAGACTCACGGAACAGGTTACCAAGCATAAGCATACCAACCAGCGGAGCAGTTGTCGGCAGAATCATGCAGACAACGATTGTAACAACAACCGGGAACAGAATCTTCTCCAGTTTGGATACCGGACGAAGCTGCTCCATACGGATCTCTCTCTCCTCTTTGGTGGTAAGGAGTTTCATGATCGGCGGCTGGATAATCGGAACCAGAGCCATGTAGGAGTAAGCTGCTACGGCAATCGGTCCCATCAGACCTGTCTGACCAAGTTTACCAGCCAGGAAGATAGAGGTCGGGCCGTCTGCACCACCGATGATGGAGATAGCAGCCGCAGCCTTATCGTTGAATCCCATGAAGATAGCCATGAAGTAAGCGCCGTAGATACCGAACTGAGCAGCTGCACCAAGCAGGAAGCTCTTCGGGTTAGCGATCAGCGGACCGAAGTCTGTCATCGCACCGACACCCATGAAGATGAGGGATGGTAAGATACTCCACTCATCCAGTAAATAAAAGTAATGTAAAAGTCCACCAACTCCGTTCGATGAGTCTTCAATCGATCTCATAATATCCGGATAGATATTTACAAGCAGCATACCAAAGGAAATCGGAAGAAGCAGTAACGGCTCGAATCCTTTTCCGATTGCCAGATACAGGAAAATCAGCGCTACGAAAATCATAACGATGTTTCCAAATGTCAGGTTTAAGAATGCTGTCTGCTGAAGAAGATTGGACAATGTAGTTGTTATATATTCCATATTAATTCCTCCAAACGGAATAACATATCCCGTATTTTTTCAGCCAGTTTTATAAAAATTAGATTAGTTTAATGTAGCAAGAACTGCGCCCGGTTCTACCATATCGCCTACTGCAACATTAACACTGGCAACGGTACCGTCCTGAGGAGCTACGATCTCGTTCTCCATCTTCATAGCTTCCAGAAGCAGGATAACCTGACCACGTTTTACAGCTGTGCCAGCTGCTGCCTTAATACCAAGGATCTTACCTGGCATCGGGGATGTGATGGTTACGCCGCCTGCTGCCGGTGCTGCTGCTGGAGCCGGTGCTGCTGCCGGTGCTGGAGCTGCTGCTGGAGCCGGTGCTGCTGCGCCTGCAAATCCCTCTTCTACGGTTACCTGATATGCTGTACCATTTACGGTGATAGTATAATTCTTCATTTTAAATTCCTCCAGATTTTATCGATGATTATTTACGTGTAATGGAGCGGATATTTACGCTGTCTGCCGGTACGCCGGTTGCTGCTGCGATCGCTGCAGTGATAACTGCTACCAGTTCTCCATCGTTTGCCGCATTGCCTGCTGCTGGTGCTGCGGTACGTGCCGGCGCTGCTGCCGGTGCTGCAGTCTGTACAGGTGCCGGTGCTGCTGCCGGTGCCTCTGCTCCTGCTTTTTTAGCCTTTACATTTGCCTCAATCTCGTTAACCTTCTTGAAGCTGCTGATAATTAAGCTGATGAAAATCAGTACCAGGAATACGGTACCCATACCCATCAGGGTATTTAATGCTGCCTTCTCCATCTTCTCACCGAAGCTGTAGTTTACAACAAAGGATAACTCGGTCGGTACCAGAGAAGTACCGCCGTAGCTGCTTACGCTCTCCTCAGCGGTCAGGGAGAAAGTCAAGTCTCTCTTCTCAAAGGAAGCCTGAACAACTGCTGTGTAGCTGTCATCATCGGCGCGCTCTACGGTCACGCTCTGAACCTCACCCATCTTGCCTAAATCGTCCTTAGAACTGGTCCAGGAAGAAATTGCAGACTCAATGACTGTGTTTTTCTGCTTCTCAGCCTGTTTCAGCTGTGCTGCCAGATCTTCGTCACTGTAGCTGGCGAACTGCTCCAGATAGCTCTTAGCGCCATCGCTCATGGTCTGCTCGATCTCCGGAGAAATCGGCTCTACCGCTTCTTCAGAAGCGCTACCACAGGCGGACAGAGCGAAAAAGCAGACTGCCATGCAAAGTACAAGCAGCATTCTTTTCATATTCTGTTTCATAAATGTGTCACCTCGTAATTAGATCGTTCCATGCTTTGACGGACGTCCCTCTTTCTTCGTGAATCATATCCTGACAGCATCCATGTTTCTTTCATGGCGCCATCCGTGATACTTCCCACCTATCTGTGTTTGCAGGTGTTTTTGCAAAATTTCCAGAGCTTGTCATCCACTCCGGGAATTCTCCATCTGACACGCTGCGGCAGCAGAGGATTGTACACTCTCCTCTGCATACATAAATGGCATGCACTTCCGTCTATGCGAATCCGACTTTAATAGCCATGCATACATAAACATCTGTACCACTGACTTGTTATTCGATTCTCACATAAGCGCTGTCCGGTGCCTGACTGATGACAAACACTGCCCTCATCCCTGTTTCCGGAAATGATTCCGGCAGCCAGCCGCACTGACATCCCTTTTTTAGCACTACAACTCCGCCGACGGTTCTGATTATATAATCATTATACAATATGTAAAAACACGCTGCTTCCATGCAGTACTAAATCCGGAATCTGCATTCTCCGACCTTTCCCTGCCTGCGTCTTAGCGCAGCTGTCTGCCTGCGAACCACTGCTTTCACAGTTTCCTGCTGACAAACGCCCCCGCTTTCGCACTACTTCTGTGCCCGCCATCCCGATTCTGCGCTTTTGCCGATATAACGCATACCGAGGCTCTTCCTAATTTGCAGCCAGAAGAGCCTCGCATCTTTCGTCAAATCCGCACCGGAACAGCCGCAGCTTATCTTGCACATACAGTTGATATAGCAGTTTGAAACGTCATGTTATGCCAGATTACTTATGCTGGTTTCCTCCATCCCATAAGCAAGTCCATTTTTTTGCCTGTTTAACATTGTATAATGAGGTCGGCAAAAAAGCAAGTTATTTCCGTTCGAATTTGTTTACTTTTTCATTTTTTTAACTGAATCAGCTCCAATATCTGGGTACTGGTTCAAATCATATTTATATTATACCCCTGCCGGACCGGACGGCTGCACCGGTGACTGGCTTCCGGTTATCGGAGTCTGTCCATCCGTCGAACCGCCATTTCCCGCCGCATTCTCCTCCGGCAGAACTACCGTGCAGCTTCCGTCTGCCGCTGCCTGCCAGGTATTTCCATCCATCTCGAACGTAATACCTGCATACATCGCGCCGCTGGCATCCAGGTAATATTTCTTACCGCCAAGATCCAGCCAGCCGGTCCGCATCACGCCGGACTCATTCATGTAATACCACTTTCCGCCGACTACCTGCCAGCCCGTCGTCATGGCGCCGGAGCCGTCAAAGTAATACCAGCTTCCGCCCAGGTTCTGCCAGCCCGCCTGCATCGCGCCGGATGCGTTCAGATAATATTTCTTGCCGCCTGTCTCCAGCCAGCCGGTCTGCATCAGACCATTGTCCGCCATGAAATACCAGCTTCCATCGACCGCACGCCAGCCCGTCGCCTGTTCGCCAGATGCGTCAAAGTAACGCCAGCCGCCGTCCAGCGTCTTCCAGCCGGTAATCATATGACCGTCCGCCTCCAGATAATACTTTTTGCCCGAAAGCTCCAGCCATCCTTTAGACGGATTGCCCGCCGCATTCATATAGTACCAATTCTGACCATCGTTGATCCACGCCGCTTTCTGCATCACATGGTTCTGATAATAGTAACGGTTCCCCGCGATCGTCCGCCAGGTATTGCCCGGAATGATCTGCGTATAATCTTTATACAGATAATCAATATCCACATTGCCGTTCACGCCCTTGACCGAACCGGTGTTGGACGCCTGCCACATCGAGGTCTTTGAATATGTATACTTCTGCTGGTATTTTGCCACCCATATATCATACGAAATCTTCGACATATCGATCTTATTGGCAATCCAGTATTCATTTGCATAGACCATCGGATAATATCCTGCATCCTGAATCCGCTTACAGAACGCGTTGATCACATCGCTGACCTGAGACTGCGTCAGGGTTCCCAGCGTATTAGCATCCTCGGCATCAAAGACAACCGGGAAGGAGATAGGATAATCCTTGATAAGATTCAGGACAAAATCCGCCTCCTGCTGCGCCATTTCGACCGAAGTCGCATACGAATAAATGTACGCGCCCAGCCGCAGCCCTGCCTGGCTCGCATTTGCCGCGTTCATAGCGAAAAACGGATCCACATTACCGCGGAACCGGGTTGCCAGCATCGCAAACTGTACATTATCCGATGCCACCTGGCTCCAATTTACATTCTGCTGCCAGTAAGACACATCCACGCCGCGCGCAATCGCACCGATCCCCTCATTCTCCGTCACCCGGTACACGCCAAGCCCCGATGTGACCGCGCTCACACCTCCATTGGAAACAGAAGTCGAACCGCCAGAGCTGCCTGTACTTCCCGAATTGGAGCTGCCCGAACCGCCGCCCGGCCCCGCATTCGAGGATGACGATGTAAGAGAAGAATCTCCCGCCGGTCCTGCCAGCGCTGTCATCGGCTGAAAGCACAGCGCTGCTGCCAGCATGCCAGCCGCTGCCCGTGAAAGCACACGCGCGCGCCCCATCCTTTTTTTGTTCATTCTATTCCGATTCATGCCAAAAAACCTCCTTGATTATCCTTTTATACCTGTTGTCTGTTCACCATTTATATACATTTCCCCGCCTGATCCGGCGGGGGCATATGCGAAACAAATATGGTTCATCCACACACTGTGTAACCAACAGCAGAACATTTCCTATTATAACCTAGTTTAACAGATACTCCCCATCCACTTCAATAGAGAAACTTTAAATAAAATCTGTCAAATTTATTACAGAATGCTTCCCTTTCTGCTAAAAGAATGAAGCCGTCCATGCCAAAAACAGGATTTTCAAGCAGAAAAACACAATAATGCCGGAACAAAGCTTTCCCCCGTTCCGGCATTTCATTTTTGCATATTCAGTTTTCCGAAAAATTCCACTTTTCTTTATTCCTGCAAAGGAACCTCTGTTCTCCTGAAAGATTTTTTCCTATTTCCGATTCCGGTTCATCAGGCGGATAATGTACAGAAACAGGTTGATAAAATCGAGATACAGCTGCAGCGCTGAGAATACCGATGCTTTCTGAAGCAGCTCCGGATCCGCAGAGAAAATCTGGTAATTATCCCGGATCTTGGTTGTATCATAAGCGGTAAAGCCTAAGAATACCACGATACCGGCATAGCAGAGCACTGTCTCAAAGCTGCCTAGATTTAAAAACATTGAAAGCAGACCAAAGAGAATCAGAAACAGCAGTCCGCCAACAAGCAGTGGACGGATTCCGCTCAAGTCCAGCTTGAAGATCAGGCTGACACCCGCCATCATTCCGAAGAACAGCGCGGTCGCTGCAAATACAAACACCATCTCCACAACACCGAAGATCAGGAAATACATCGAGAAAACGACGCCGTTTAAAGCTGCATAGAATAGAAACAGCCCTCTCGCCGCTCCCACCGATAACTTGTGAATCCGGGCACTCAGCCAGATCACCGTCAAAAGCTCCAGTCCCGTCAATGCGAGGGTCGCATACGGAACCTGAAATACATACAAAATCGCTCCCGTCACGTATCCGGCTAATGCGATGCCAAATGTCACAAGAAGCCCTGCAAACATCCATAAATATGTCTTCGCCACATACTGTCCCAGTGTCTCATGGCGTTCCCCCGCCATCTGCCAGGACTCATTCATTGGTTCATAGCCCATAATTCTGCCTCTCTTTCTGACCAGCGGCAAGTGCCTCTGCCCTCTGTTTCGAATCTCCGTTTTATCTGCCGCTTGCGCGGCATCCATCCAGGAAGAAACACTGTCACCTATCTTTTGTAACATAAGAATATCACACTTTCTGAAAAAAATCCAGTACCACCCCGTTTTGTCAATCATTTTCGAAACCATGCATAACTATTTACAGGTTATGAAGCTCCCGCCTCTTTTTCTTCCACGGAAGCGGCACATTCCATTTTTTCAGCGCACTGAAAAAATAATAATAAATATTAAAGAGAACCGTTGTGATCGTCCAGGTCAGCGGATAGCTGAATACCACTGTCAGGATATCCGGGCGGATCGGAACAGCGATCAGGATCCAGACAACCCGCAGGACGCACACGCCCAGCGCCGTCATAATCATCGGAATCCAGCAGTCTCCCACACCGCGCAGTGCGCCGGAATAAATCTCAATACAGAGGTATGTCACAAATGCCGGCACCAGGAAGTGAAGAATCTTCATGCCGATCGCGATTACCTCCGCATCCGTTGTGAACAACAGATAAATATAGCCGCCCGTCAGATACAGGATCGTGCTCAGCCCCACCGTGATAATACAGGAAATTCCCAGGCAGACGTACACGCTGCGTTTCACACGGTCCAGCCGCCCCGCGCCGTAATTTTGTCCGACAAAGGTCGTGATGGAGATCCCAAGCGCATTAATGATCATCCAGTAAGTGCTGTCGATCTTTCCATATGCAGCCCACGCCGCCACCGTGTCTGTTCCCAGTGCATTGACGCTGCTCTGGATCACGAGGTTGGAAAAGGAATACATAACCGACTGGAGTCCAGCCGGAAACCCAATCCGGATGATCCGCACCAGAATCACCGGTGTGATCCGCGTTTTCCGGATCTCAAACCGGTACGAGCCATCCGCACGCATCAGCGTTCCCAATACCAGACACGCGCTGACCACCTGAGAAAGGATCGTCGCCACCGCCGCACCACGCACGCCCATCCGAAGTCCTACTACAAACAACAGATCGAGCGCAATGTTTGTAAAACAGCTAATCACAAGGAAATAGAACGGTCTTTTGGAATCACCGATCGCCCGCAGGATTCCGGCCCCCATATTATATAAGAGGTTCGCCGTGATTCCGACAAAATAAATGTGCAGATACCCGCTTGCATTGTCCATGATATCCTCCGGCGTCCCCATCAGGCGAAGCGCCGTGTCAGAAAAAAGGAGTCCGCCAACCGTCATGAGGATACCGCACAGCAGCGAAAAGGCAATCGCCGTGTGGACTGCCTCGCTGACCCGCTGACCGCGTCCCGCCCCGTAAAACTGGGCGATGATAACTGTCGCACCCGAAGAAAGTCCTACAAAAAAGCCAACCAGCAGGTTCGTAAGCATCGATGTGCTTCCGCCGACCGCCGCCAGCGCTTCCTTTCCGACAAAACGGCCTACTACCACCGCATCTGCCGTATTATAGAGCTGCTGAAAAAAAGTTCCAAATAAAATAGGGAAGAAAAATAGCAGAAGCTGTTTCCAGATCACTCCCTCTGTGATCGCATTTGCCCGACCAGTCCCCCCGGTTTGTCTGACTCCCTCTTCCCGTCTGGTATCTTTCATCCAATCCACCCCCTCTTATGTTCTTTGTCTCTGTTTCCTGTATGCATCCTGCTCACAGATATTTCACCTATAGGAATTCATATGTCTTTTCGTTATTCTTCTCCCGCAAATCCCATTTTCAACTCAATTCAGCTCCGCAATCCGCGAGATCCCCACATAGATATGAGAAATCTTGTACCAGGTGGCAAAATCCACCACGCCCGTCTGTGGAAGTCCAAACACCGACTGGAACGCCCGTACGGACGCCTCCGTTCCGGATCCGTAGATCCCGTCCGGCGTAACCCGCGGGATCGCTGTATACACAGTCGCCACCGCGTCAAGCTGCTGCTGCAGCTGCCGCACCTTATCGCCGCTGGACCCCACTTTAAGCGGTTCCCCCGGATAGGAGATCGGGATTCCTGATATCTGTTCCGCAGTGTTGATGTAAATACTATTTCCATAGAAGCGCCGCAATATCTCGATCGCGCTGTATCCCTGTTCTCCCAGACTGCACGAACCCCACTGGGTCATCCAGCCCGGGCAGGACACCCGCCGCCCGTCGCAGTACTGTGTCAGAATCGGCTGCCGCACACCGGGGCGGGACAGATAGTTGTCAAAAATGTCATCCACCACCTCTGAGATCGGCTCAAAAATATCGCGCCCGTAAATCCATTTGTGATCGAATGCCGTTGAGGATGTAATCGTAAAATCGTAGCCCTGGTTCCGATACCACTCCGTATACACCCGGTTCAACGTAAACGACATGATTGCCAGCACATTAGCGACGATTGTGCTGCGCGGCCAGGTCGCATAAATCTCGCTCGATGCCACGTTCTTGATATAATCCCGGTATGCCACATAGTAATCTTTTGCGGACGCATTGGTCGGTGCACCGTCATGCACGACGATCGTCTGCGGCACCACCACGCGGCTCAGCACGATCTCTCCGCTCTCCTGCACTGGTTTTACCTCATCCTCGGCAATCTTGGGCGGATAGGAACCATATAAGGTATGGTCCGGAATCTGGATATTCTCCTCCGCTCCGGTCTGAGCCGGAAGCGGAATCATCCGGATCGGCTGGACTGCCAGCACGCCCGCCAGCACCTCCGTTCCCTTTACCTTCACCGGCCCATAGCCCTCTGCCCGCACTTCCACCGTATAATCCGCATACGGCTTTTCCCGGTTCTGTTCTTCCAGTGAAAGCGACGCAGGAGGCGCCGCTACCGCAATCTCCTCCGTCTGCCCGGATAAATTGGTTCTAAGCACTTCCTGCGTCTGTCCTGATTCTCCATAGCTGATCGAAGCCTCTGCTCCCTTAATTGGAAAATTGTTTTCACTGTTTACCACATCGATCCGCAGATAGCCGTCCTGCATTCCAGTTGTCTCACAGATTCGGACACGGTCGAACGAATGATAGCGCATACACGCAGCCTCGCATTTATTTTACATGGTCATTTACAGTTTATATCCGGCATCTTTTATCTATGCCGGTTTTTAACCGCTTTTTTAATGTTTTACTGCCGTATCTTCCTTGTTTTCCTCTTCTAAATTGCTCGCGTCGCCTCTGCCAGCCACATCTTCTCTTCCTCCATCATATACGGAGACAGCTTCTCATACACGCCCTTATGGTACGCGTTCAAAAGCTCGCGGTCGCGCGCTTCCATAAGCGATACATCGATCGTGTCCAGATCAATCGGAACCCAGGTCAGGTTTTCAAATTTCATGAACTGACCAAATTCATTCTTCACATCTTTCACACAGAGCATCAGATTCTCCGTCCGGATGCCAAATTTTCCTTCCAGATAAAGCCCCGGCTCATCGGAGGTAACCATGCCTTCCTCCAGAACCGCATTTTCAGCAGGCGATGTGAGCAGCCTCCATCGGATGGAATTCGGGCGCTCATGCACACATCCCAGATAGCCGACACCATGCCCTGTTCCATGGTTGAAATCCAGACCGTTTCTCCACAGGAGTTCGCGCGCAATATAGTCCAGGTTGATACCGCGACAGCCATACATAAACTTCGCATCCAGCAGACGCAGCATCGAACACGCCACCAGCGTACAGCAGCGTTTTTCTTCCTGCGTGATCGGTCCGACCGCGATGGTACGCGTCACATCCGTCGTTCCCTCATAATACTGTCCGCCGGAATCGACCAGATACAGCCCCTTATTCGGCACACTGCTCTTCTCTGTCTCAGAGGCCGTATAATGGCACATCGCCGCGTTCGGTCCCCACGCAGAGATCGTCGTAAAGCTCATATCCAGGCAGTTTTTTTGTTCCAGGCGCAGCTTATCCAGATATTCCCCTGCGGTCCACTCGTCCAGTCCTTTTTCGCCTGCATGTTCCTTCACCCAGCGCAGGAAACGGGTCAATACCAGACCGTCCTGCACATGCACACGGCGCATATTTTCCTGTTCCACTGAATTTTTGACTGCTTTTGCCGCTGCCGTCGGATTCATCGCCTCGATCACTTTCACGCTCGCATCCAGGCACCGGAACAGACGGTAATTGATCTTCGACTTTTCCAATAAAACTCGCTCATAGCGGAATGCGGATGCAATCTGGTATACCGCCTCATATGGCATGATCCGAACGCCCAGTCCATGCAGATAGGCACGTACTTCTTCGTTCAGCGTCTTCTCATGAATAAAGAGGAATAATTCCTGTTTTGTTACAATCAAGTAGGACAATACAACCGGCGTATGTACAATGTCATCACCCCGGATATTTAAAAGCCACGCGATATCATCAAGACTCGTCAGCAGATGCACCGTCGCCTGACGCTTTTTCATCTCCCCGCGCAGATCTGCAATCTTCTCCTCCGCCGATTTTCCCGCATACTTCTCTTCCAGAATCCAGACCGGGTTCATCGGAAGCGCCGGGCGGTCGTCCCAGATGCTTCCAACCAGATCCTCACCCTCCGAAATGCGTACCTTTTTCCCGGACAGTGCTTTCGCGATGCGCTCGCCCTCGGCCGTATCGACCACTCTGCCGTCAAAACCCAGAACACCCTGTTCCGGCATATGTTTTTTCAAAAATTCCAGCGTCGTCGGCACGCCCTCCTGACCGGAGCGGTAAAGTTCCACCCCGCTGCCGGAAAGCTCTGCTGCCGCCTGCACAAAATATCTGCCATCCGTCCAGAGACCTGCGTCCTCCATCGTAATGACCGCCGTTCCCGCCGAACCGGTAAAGCCTGTCATATATTTCCGGCATTTGAAATACCCGCTCACGTATTCCGAGCCATGGAAATCCGATGTCGGAATCAGATATGCGTCCATTCCACGCTCCGCCATCTTCTCGCGAAGCTGTTCAATTCTCGCCCGAACCTCACGTCCCATTTTTCTGCCTCCTGTTGTTTCTCTATTATCCATTTTTCAACGCATCTTTGATCGCCTCCGTGATCGCCTCACTGTACGTCGGATGCGCGCGCATCGCCGTCGAGAGCTGATATGCCGTAAGACCGTTGGCGATCGCCGTTGCCATCTCTCCGATCATGTCCGTCGCACGCGCACACATGATCTGCGCCCCGATCAGCGTGTTGGTATACGCCTCAAAAATCAGGCGCACAAAACCGCGGCTGTTTCTCGCCAGAAGCGCTTTTCCATTTTCCGTCATATATGCCACACCGCACTTGATCTTCATATTATAAAGGCGGGCGTCATTTTCCGTAAATCCAACCGCCGCAATCTCCGGCTCCGTATAAATACAGGTCGGCACAACCGGAAGCACGACATACATACCGTTCGGCACGACCGAAAGCTGCATCCGGTGTCCGCGTCCCGCCAGGTTTTCGACCAGATAAGCCGCATGGGACGCTGCCACATGGGCAAGACGTTTCCGCGCCACGGTATCGCCGATCGCATAGACATTTTCCTGCGTCGTGCGGTAGGTTCCCTTGATGAGCGGACGCCCATTTTCCAGCTGTACCTGACAATCGTCCGCCAGAACCTTCGACATATTCGGGCGTCTGCCGACTGCCACCAGCACGCGGTCCGCCGGGCTTTCCTTCCAGCCGCGCTCACAACGGTAATTGACCGACACCGTGTCGTTGCCGCGATCCTTGATCTCCATGACCTGTACATTGCAGTGGACTTCAATACCCTTAGAACGCAGATTTGCTTCCATCTGCTCGGAAATCATCGGATCCATCGACTCCAGCAGACGGTTTGCCTGCTCCAAAAGCGTCACGCGGGAACCGAGCGCCGCGAAGATCGTCGCGATCTCCACACCGATGACACCGCCGCCGATGACCGTCAGACAGTCAAAATTCCAGTCATCCATCCGCAGAATATCACGGCTTGTCATAACCTGCGGCAGATCAATTCCCGGGATATCCGGAATCACAGGGCTGGAACCGGTTGCCAGAATCACATTTTTTCCTTTCAGCGTCAATGCGCCTTTGGAGGTCGTCACACGCACCACATTATCCGCATGCAGGCGCGCATCGCCGTGAATCATCTCCACCTCCGCTTTTTCTAACATTCCCTGAATCATTGAGCGGAATGATTCCACGGACTCATTTTTATAAATCTGCATCTGCCGCCAGTCAAAGCTGACCTTCTCCGCCACGATGCCAAACCGGAATGCTTTCAACATATCCCGGTAGACTGCCGTCGCCTGCAGAAGCGCCTTGGCAGGAATACAGCCGGTATTGACGCATGAGCCGCCCAGCGCTTTTTTCTCGATCAGGACTGCATCCATCCCCATCGCCGCCGCACGCAGCGCTGCCGTATATCCCGCCGGTCCCGCACCGATAATAATTAAATCATAGATATGATCCGCCATATAAATATCCTATCCTCTCATTCTATGGGCTTTCCATTACACAAAAAACTGCCGCAGAAAATCACTTTCCCGGGCAGCTTTTCATCAATTTTATTTTTACAGCAGATGAATGTTGTGAGCCTCTGCCTCTGCGCGCACACCGTCCGGCCAGATCGACGCCTGCACCTCTCCGATATGTGCTTTCCGCAGGAAGAACATACAGATACGGGACTGACCGATACCGCCGCCGACTGTATACGGAAGCTCTCCCTCCAGAACTGCTTTCTGGAATGGTAGCTCCGCGCGTTCCTCACATCCCGCCTTTACCAGCTGCTCTTTCAGGGAATCCTCATCAACACGGATACCCATGGAAGAAAGCTCCAGTCCGATATCCAGAACTGGATAATATACCAGAATATCGCCGTTTAATTTCCAGTCATCATAGTCCGGGGCACGACCATCGTGCTTCTCACCGGATTTCATCTTGTCACCAATCTGCTCGATAAATACCGCACCGTGCAGCTTCGCAATCTTGTACTCGCGCTCCTTCGGTGTGCAATCCGGATACATATCTTCCAGCTCCTGGGTCGTCACAAATGTGATATTTTCCGGAAGATAACGTCCAATGTACTCATACTCATATGCCATATAGTCCTCGGTCACTTTCAGTGCCTTGTAAACCGAACGGACAATGGATTCCAGTGTCTCACGGGTACGATCTTTTTTACTGATGATCTTCTCCCAGTCCCACTGATCCACATAAATGGAATGGATGTTGTCTGTATCCTCATCACGACGGATCGCGCTCATGTCGGTGTAAAGGCCTTCACCTTCCTGAAATCCGTACTCTTTTAATGCCTGACGTTTCCATTTGGCGAGAGAATGTACAATCTCAGCCTTCCGATCTTTCTGCTCCAGAATCCCAAAGGATACCGGGCGCTCTACGCCGTTTAAGTTATCGTTCAGACCAGATTCCGGCAGTACAAAAAGCGGTGCGGACACACGGGTCAGATTGAGCTGTTTTGCCAGTTCTCTCTGAAAAAAGTCCTTGATTTCCTTGATAGCAACCTGTGTTTCTCTCAAATCCAATACCGGTTTATAACCAGCCGGAGTAATTAAATGTTCCATCTGTTACATCCTCTCTTTTTTCCCGGTGCGTGTCCGGTTCCCTGCCGCACTGCCGATTTCTGCAGCCGCAGTTCATCCTTTTAGTCAAAGCTTGCAGGCACGCGCCTTTTAAGTCATTTCTTGTTATTGTACTGCATGGAATTTCTACTCAAAGAAACTCACCTGTGGACAATAACCGTTTGGTAGCTATTATATCATTTATATAGGAAAATGGGAACAGGTAAAATAGGAAAATAACTTCTTTAAAATAAATGAAGGTGTTCGCACGCTTTATAAATTCCATCTTCCCCGATCGGTGCCGTCACGTAATCGGCTACTTTTTTAAGCGCATCCACTGCATTTCCCATCGCCACGCCGATGCCGGCTTCCTGCACAACCTCAATATCATTCATGCTGTCGCCAAATGCCACTGTATCGGAGAGATCTTCTTTTTCTCCAAAATACACCGCCAGCCTGCGGAGTCCGTCCGCCTTGGAATTGCCTTTCTCGACCACATCCGCGCCATGTCCGCTCGCAAACATCGGCAATTTCAGGGTCGGAAATTCCCGTTCCATCTCCTTCACCTGTTCACGGCTGCCGACAAACGCCAGTGTCCGGACCGGCATCGTGAGCATCTTCCACGGATCCCGGAACTGCCGCCCGCAGCTTCCCCAGAAGCGGATATCATTAGCCGCAATGATCTCCGGATGGATATAGTAATCTTCATCCCCCACCGTCATGCCGATTCCGAATCCCTTTTCATCGCAGAAACTCAGCACCCGGCGCAGGAGTTTCGGATCAAAGATGTGCTCAAACAGCAGCTTATCTCCCACTGTGATCTTCGTCCCGTTCATATGTACAATCGCATCCGGACGGACGATGTCCCGGTACGATGTACTGTAATAATTATCCATATCGCGCCCCGTTGCCAGCACAATCTTGTACTTCGGGCGCAGCTTTTCAATCGCCTCCAGCGCACTCGGTGTGATCTGATCCGTCCGGTGGTTTAAGAGGGTCATGTCTAGATCAAAACTTATCATGATGTTCTCCTTGGGGTTGGTTACTACAAAAGGTCACAGCCGAAGACTCTGCTATGACCTTTTCTTTTAATTATCCACGTTTTCATCATACCATTTTTCAAATTTGGAGTCAATATTGGGAAAATTTTCATTCTGTTGATCCATTCCATTGATTCGTAAAATTCCACTCAACCATCAAAATTACATCAAAAAACAAACATCCGGCAGCGAAAATTTAGAAGTCATAGTTGATTTTTGATGTAATTTTGATATAATGATATGCATATGATGTTGGGGGCAAAAGCTTTTGACCCCTCTGATACCGAATTGCTCTGCACTGCGTGCTCCCGCAATTCTCAAAAACATTCGCAATTCGCTCATTTTTCTTTGAAAAATGGCTACTTACTCATGTTTTTGGCGGGTCAAAAGGTCAAAAATTCTCCTGCAAGCAAGCTTGCGTCGAACTTCTGACCTTTTGACCCTGGTATCATGCATATAATATTTCAACAAATGGCGGTATATGTCAGCTGAACATTTGGCAAAGTACAGCTATGATTTATTTTCGGGGTATGGCGTAGCTTGGTAGCGCGCTCGGCTGGGGGCCGAGAGGTCGCAGGTTCAAATCCTGTTGCCCCGATTTTTAGCGTATTCTTAGAGTTCTTAATAACTGAAGGGAAGAAAGCCGGGCAGCTCTCACCGCCCGGCTTTCTTTCCCTCAGTTCACACCTCATGCAAATTGAATCGCCCTCTCTAGTTTCCGCAGCCACAGCCGCCATTATTGCCGCAGCCGCAGCCAGACTGGCTGTCTCTTCCGGCATCATAGCCATCCCGATAGCCGATTGCATAACCATCGTTGAAACCTCTCCGATAGGAATTTCTTCCGTTATTTCCACAGCTATTCCAGCCCCATCCATTATTTCCACAGCCGCCGCATCCTCCGCAGTGTCCACAACCATTACCCCAAGACCAACACATATGATAATCTCCTTTTCATTTTTCATTGATACTATATCATATGCCTGTCAACGCAAAGTGTGTCCCACTTCCCCGGAAGCCACACTGTCAGCCGTTTCAAGCATCTGTCCCAAAACAAGCCACCAGCCATTTTCTCTGCATCATGGCAGCAAAAATGGGCGCATGCCAGACACATCACGCCCACTTTTATCTACTTACACCCGGAAGTTCCGGCTCTTAAACACATACACATGTGCGAACAGTGTCACCAGCACAACTGCCGCCAGCACCAGATCGCCCGTACCGCCGCCCAGATGAAACGCCATGCCAAACAGCGACAGCGTATCAATCGCAAACAGCCATTTTTCAACTGCATACACCTTTTTCAGGTTATATTTCTTCGGATCGATCGAATCCGATATAAAAATCAGGAAATCTTTGCCGCAGAACAAATCAATTGTCTCTGCCAGTCCCAGACACCCCGTCAAAAAGAACAGTATATCCATCCGTATTCTCCTCCCCTAGAACCGTTTCCAGGTTTCCCTTGAAAACAGCAGAAGTAGCGGAAATATCTCCAGACGTCCTGCCAGCATATCAAAGATTAAAACCACTTTTGAGAAATTACTGAAAAACCCAAAGTTTCCGGTCGGTCCGACCAGTGCCAGACCCGGTCCGATATTATTAAACGTAGCCGTAACCGCCGTAAAATTCGTCACCAGATCGTATTCATCCAGAGAAATCAATAGAACAGATACCGCAAAAATGAGCACATACGCAACCATAAACACATTCGTCGAGCGCACAACCTCATGCTCTACGATCTTTCCATCCATTTTGATCTTCTCCACTACACTCGGATGCAGGTACTGCTTCAGTTCCTTTTTTACCGATTTAAGCAGAATCAAGACGCGCGACACCTTGATACCGCCGCCTGTACTGCCCGCGCAGGCGCCGATAAACATCAAAAGTACCATAATCGTTCTTGAAAGCTGCGGCCATTTATCAAAATCCACCGTGGCGTAACCGGTCGTCGTGATAACCGAACCGACCTGGAATGCCGCATCCTGGAATGCCTGCAGTGCATTGCCGCAGAGTGATACCGTATTGACTGTAATGATGCCAACCGCCGATGCAATGATTAGAAAATATGCCCGCACCTCCTGCATTTTAAAGGCCTGTCCTATTTTTCGCATCAGCAGGAAGAAGTAAAAGTTAAAATTCACTCCGAACAGAATCATAAACACCGTCACGACATTTTTCTGAAATGCCGTGTAGCTCGCCAGACTATCATTCCGGATTGCAAAACCACCCGTACCTGCTGTTCCGACCGTGATCGTGATCGCGTCGAAAATCGGCATTTTCCCAAGAATCAGAATCACAGCCTCGAGGATCGTCATTCCCAGGTAAATCTGGTATAACAGCTTCGCCGTCATCTGGACCTTCGGAACGAGACGGCTCACGATCGGTCCTGGGCTCTCCGCCTTCATCAAATTCATATGGGAACCGCCCACCATCGGCAGGACACTCAGAAGGAATACCAGAACGCCCATACCGCCAATCCAGTGCGTAAAACTCCGCCAGAATAATAAGCAGTTCGGCAGCTGCTCCACACTGCTCAGAATACTTGCACCGGTCGTCGTAAAGCCCGATACCGTCTCAAACAAGGCGTCGATCGGATTCGGAATATAGCCGCTTAATACAAACGGCACCGCTCCCATCACACTGAGTAAAACCCAGCTTAGAGAAACCGCCACAAAGCTCTCCGCCACATAAAAGATCTGATTTTTCGGTTTCCGGCGTACCAGAATCATACCAACCATCAGGCATACTGCCATCGTTGCCAGAAAGCACCATACCTCCGACTCACGGTAAATCAGTGCCACTGCCGTCGGAAGCGCCATAAAAGCCGCCTCAAAATTCAGGATCCAGCCTATGATATAAAATACAATCGAATAATTCATCTATGCCGCCTACTTTCTCAGGATGTCACGGATATCCCGCAGACCTTTCTGGCTCGTCAGGACAATCACTGTATCGCCCTGCTGGATGCAGTCCTGTCCACGCGCGATCTTGATATTGCCGCCGCGGTTGATGCATCCGATCAGCAGGTTGCTCTTGAGATTCAAATTCATCAGCGGAATGCCCGTCACTTCCGACTCCTCGCGGATCACAAACTCCAGTGCCTCCGCCCGACCATCGAGAATATGATACAACGTCTCCACATTGCTGCCGATCGTATTCTGCATCGCGCGCACATACTGTAAAATGTAGTCCGCCGTGATGTATTTCGGATAAATCAGACTTCCCAGGTCCAGCTTGCTGATCAGCTCGTCAAAAGCGATCCGGTTAACCTTCGTCACCAGCTTCGCGCTGGAATTTTCCTTCGCATACAGCGCAAGGAAAACATTTTCCTCATCCATATTCGTCAGGGTGACAAATGCCTCCGCCGTCATCAGCCCCTCTTCCAGAAGAAGCTGCCGATCCGTTCCGTCGCCGTTGAGGATCAACGCATCGTCCAGAAGCTCTGTCAGAACCTCGCAGCGCGCTTTATCTTTCTCCACAATTTTAACCCGGATCTTCATCGCCGCCAAAAGTTTCGCCAGATAATAAGCAATCGTACCGCCTCCGACAATCATCGTATTTCTGACCTGGTTTGTCTGGATGCCGATCTTGCGGAAAAATTCTGCCGAATTTGCCGGGGAGGCGATAATCGACACCATATCCCCGTTTTTAATCACAAATTTACCATCCGGGATCGCCACCTCATCACCGCGCTCAACACCTCCGATCAGGACATCGCAGCGGAATTGGCTGTCAATATCCATGACCGAAAGCCCGTCCAGCTTAAACTCCGGTTTTACCTTAAATTTCAGAAGCTCTACCTTTCCCTTGGCAAATGGATCGATCTTGATCGCTGACGGGAAGCGCAGAATTCTCGAAATCTCCGTCGCCGCCGCATATTCCGGGTTGATAATCATGGAAATTCCCAGCTGCTGCTTGATAAAGGTAAGCTCGTTGCTGTAAATCGGATTCCGCACACGCGCAATCGTGTGGCAATGCCCCACTTTTCTCGCAATCAGGCAGCAGAGAAGGTTCATCTCATCCGACCCTGTCACGGCAATCAGCATGTCCGCCGTCTGCACACCTGCCTCGATCTGCATGGAAATGCTGGCACCATTTCCCACCAGCTTGATCGCATCGATATCATCTGACACCCGCTGCATCCGCTCCGCAGACGTATCGATCATCACCACATTGTAATCCTCCCGGACAAGCTGCTCCGCCAGCGTCGTACCAACCTTGCCGCATCCGATAATGATTATATCCATAGTTTCCTCCGTTATTTTCTGTTTATCCGCCATACCGATACAGAAAATCTCTATTTTATATACAAAATAAAAAATGTGCCTTAACACTTTCCTATGACGGAAAAAGGGTGCCTGAAAACCGCGCCCTAATCCATACGGAATTATTATAACACCTTCTGCGAGTTTTTGAAATATAAATTGTGTTAAGAGGGCATTTTGTGGGTGTTTTGAATATATTTGTCTCTTTCGGTCCCAAAAGTGCCTACCCGTGTACAGTAACTTTCCTCCCTTTTTGGCAAGATAAATTTCTTGACTTTTTCAGAAAAAACAGTATACTTAATATATATTTGCAGATATGGTTCATCGGTAGAACGCTAGCTTCCCAAGCTGGAAAGGCGGGTTCGATTCCCGTTATCTGCTTTTTTTGATGGATGCGGGAACCCTTGTAAATGCTGGATTTTTCCTTTATTTACAAGGGTTTTTGGTGTTTTTGGAGCATCTACCACGAAAGCATATTTCAGTATAAAGAACCCCCTTTTCCGGGGAAATATCACACGAAAAAAGGGCTGTTTTTCCTTTATTTTCAAGGAATGACAGCCCCTTATTATGCGCTTATATTGTGTTTTTCATCATATTTTATCGTATGTGTCCGTCCTCTGCTATCCGATCTGCGGTAATCATCCAGCCATCCGAATCAAACGCATACGCCTGTCCGTCAATCTGGCAGACTGCATCGTGCCGGTAGGTGTACCCACTCAGCAGATACCACCAGCGCCCGTCCTGGCACACCCAGCCAGTAAGATACTTGCCAGACACCCAGCCGTCCGCAGTCTGGATCCACGGTGCGCCGCTGACAAAACACTTCCGGATCGGCTGCACCTGCTGATCCTTACTGTATCGCTTGCCAGAGTCAGCACCTGCCGGAGCTGTCCGGATGATGAGTGAGGACGCAGTGATGCTCAAGCCGTGTGCGCCGCTCTTGATGTCCTTGAGATCCGCCGCTCCGGCATCGCTGTCGGCTTTGACTGGCGCTACATCCATTTTAGGCCAGGTCTTTTTAAACGCCTCAAAGGTGCCGTAACGCTGTTTAAGAATGTTGGTGGCGCTGCCCCAGTCCGGCAGATAAAGATGTGGCTTGTCTACGATGCTACGCCAGTCTCCGCCCCAGGCAAGTCCTAAAGCTTTTGCCAGCTCTGCGGCCTTTTTAAACATACCTGTGCTGTCATTGTAGGCATCGTCTGACACGCTGCCATCGCCGTCCACATCCATCTTAAGATAAAAATCAAAGGCAATCCCCCACTGATGCTGACTGCTATAGCTACTGCCTTTGGCATTGGTTACAATGTTGCCAGGCTTGGTACGTCCTTGCGCGTACAGAGCGTCCTGCTCCGCCACCGTCCGCAGTGTCTCTCCGATGGCTACTGTGATACCCTCGGTCGCACAGGCTTTGATCCAGGCGGACGCAATGCGCTGGAGACGTGGATGACATAATGTGATATCTCTCATAGATTTGTCCTCTTTTCTTTATGATATGAAAAATATGACATTTTGTTTTCCGGGGGTATCTTGCAAAGAATTTTCGCATATACTATAATGCCGATAGGCTAAGAGATAGTAGTTGTCCATCACAGGCAACGACAAAACCCCCAAGGATCGCGACTCCTTGGGGGTTTTTATTCCTACTATCGGCTTTCGTCGATTTTCCCCTATTGTTGCGATGTCGCAACGGCAGCCATGCCCCGAACTGCCGCGGGAGATAGTCGGATCGCCTCCTTCTACTCTTCTTTTCCTGACTGCTTAAAAATCTGGTTTACATACGTAGACAATCCCGCCACAAGGACGCCCTGTGTAAGTGCCGTGAAAACTGCCAGCGCGATATCCTGACCACTGCCGCAGGCACAGGTGGCGAACACATAGATGGCACAAATCGCAACGCCAATCAGCCCATTAATGAGTGGGATGTATTTGTCTTTCACTGTCTCACTCCGCTTCAGCCACATCCCAATAAAGTACAGCACTACTGCTACCACAAGTAATTCCGGCTTTACATAATCTTTAATCTGCATACCTTATCCCTCCATCTGCTTTTCCAAATCTGCGATCCGATGGTTTGCTACCCGGATCTGTTCCTGCATCACTGCCTCGGTCTCCTCTAATTTATATGTACGCTCAATTACTGTATGAAAGCAATTATGAATGATGAAGTCATGGAACGACTGATTGATACGCTGATGTAGTTGCAGAAGAAAGAAAGCACCGATCTGCCTCTTTTGAAAAAGCAGCTTGCAGAAACGGAAAAAGGTATTAACAATATGCTCAACGCCAGTGAACCTCACATGGCTAAAGTCACGTGCTTCTCAGCCGTTTTAAACGGCAAGACTAAATATCGGC
>NZ_QULJ01000014.1:0-38861 GCF_003481505.1 Clostridium sp. OM05-5BH
TCGAGTCCCGTCTCGCGCTCTTTTTATTTCTAGGATTTATGCGGGTTCCGAGGTTTTCGGAGCCCGCTTTTAATTTACATAGAATTGCTAAAAGTTTTTACTGAAGGTTTTGTATTATCATTCCGTATATGCTTGCTGGAAGAAATTCAAGAAACGAAGAAAAATGAAGGAAAATGCGTGATTTTTTTAATTTCCACTTGCATGTATACCTTGCCTGTGATATAGTATAAAGGCTGAAAATTCACGCCGGTCGGATTTGCGCAGGACGGTGCTCATTATGAGTCCCCGCGGAAAGCATGAGAAGACGGCGGAAGAAAAACCAAAATTGGAGGAAAGAAACATGAGCGTTATTTCAATGAAGCAGTTACTCGAAGCAGGTGTACATTTTGGACACCAGACCAGAAGATGGAACCCGAAAATGGCTCCGTACATCTACACCGAGAGAAATGGTATCCACATCATCGACCTTCAGAAATCTGTAGGTAAAGTAGATGAGGCTTACAAGGCAGTATCCGATATCGCAGCAGACGGCGGCACAATCCTGTTCGTTGGTACAAAGAAGCAGGCTCAGGACGCTATCAAGACCGAGGCTGAGAGATGTGGTATGTTCTATGTAAACGAGAGATGGTTAGGCGGTATGCTGACAAACTTCAAGACCATCCAGAGCCGTATCGCTAGATTAAAACAGATCGAGGCTATGTCTGAGGACGGAACTTTCGACGTTCTGCCGAAGAAAGAAGTTATCGAGCTGAAAAAAGAGTGGGAGAAGCTGGAGAAGAACCTGGGCGGTATCAAAGATATGAAGAAGATCCCGGATGCTATCTTCGTAGTAGATCCGAAGAAGGAAAGAATCTGCGTACAGGAGGCTCATACTCTGGGTATTCCGCTGATCGGTATCATCGATACCAACTGTGATCCGGAAGAGCTGGATTATGTAATCCCGGGTAACGATGATGCTATCCGTGCCGTAAAACTGATCGTTTCCAGAATGGCAGACGCTGTTATCGAAGCTAAGCAGGGCGAGGCTGAGGCAGCTGCAGCAGAGGGCGAAGCAGAGGCTACAGAGGCTTAATTAACCCCAAAATTAAAAACTGAAACCAAAAGACCAGGAGCACGCCGCGGTTTTCCGCATAAAAGCGTGCTCCGCGCGGGTATACGAACGTGTACCTGAATTTATATACACGGAGGGATTTAAGATGGCAGTTACAGCCGCAATGGTAAAAGAGTTACGTGAAATGACAGGCGCTGGTATGATGGACTGTAAGAAAGCTCTTGCAGCTACAGATGGCGACATGGACAAAGCTGTTGAGTTCCTGAGAGAAAAAGGACTTGCAGGCGCTACTAAGAAAGCTGGCCGTATTGCAGCAGAGGGTATCGTTATGACTAAGGTTACCGCTGATGAAAAGAAGGCAGTTGTAGTAGAAGTAAACGCAGAGACAGACTTCGTAGCTAAGAACGAGAAGTTCCAGAACTATGTATCTGATGTTGCTGAGCAGGCGCTGAACACAAGCGCAGCAGATATTGACGCATTTCTGGCTGAAAAATGGGCAAAGGATCCGTCCCTGACAGTTGCAGAGGCTCTGTCTTCCCAGATCTCCATCATCGGCGAGAACATGAAGATCCGTCGTTTTGCTCAGTTAGCTGAGGAGAACGGTTTCGTTGCTTCCTACATCCATGCAGGCGGCAAGATCGGCGTTCTGGTAGACGTTGAAACTGACGTTGTAAACGATGCAATCAAAGAGATGGCTAAGAACGTAGCTATGCAGGCTGCAGCTCTGAAACCGCTGTACACCAACGACAGCGAAGTAGATGCAGATTACATCGCAAAAGAGAAAGAGATCCTGACTGTAGCAGCTAAGAACGAGAAGCCGGACGCAAACGACAAGATCATCAGCGGCATGGTTATGGGTCGTATCAAGAAAGAGCTCAAAGAGATCTGCCTTCTGGATCAGGTATATGTTAAGGCTGAGGATGGCAAGCAGAGCGTAGCTCAGTATGTAGCTCAGGTTGCTAAAGAGAATGGTGCGAAGATCACTGTTAAGAAGTTCGTTCGTTTTGAGACTGGTGAAGGTATCGAAAAGAAGGAAGAGAACTTTGCAGAGGAAGTTGCAAAGCAGATGGCACAGTAAGCGAACTACTTGTTGTAACTTCATATAACTTATTAGAAAGTGCTGAAACCCAGTATTTATGTAGGGTTTCAGCACTTTTTTGTGTACTGTTTTTTGATACTTTTTTATATAACTTGTTGCAATTTATTCTATCTTCTTATGCGAATTGTGTAAAAAAGTGTGTAGTGAGTTGTGTAGAGGTTTTGGGGGATTTGTGTAATAACACGAATGGAACGCCTCAGCTGATTGCAGACGCACCTTTGCAGTCTGCTCAGCATTACATTTACCGGTCTCAGGATCCCATTAGCGATTCTTTTGGGTGGCATTATGGGACTCACCGGAATCTGGCGGGCGCTTATGCTGACCTTGATCGTGAAAGGATAGGGGATAAAAGTGCACCAGAAAGTCGCACTTGAAAATTTCGCCAGATGCGCTATAATAAGTCTGGCGATGGTTCAGCAGGGAAACATTGCAAATTTGATAAAAACAGGGGAGCTCGTTAGCGGGCTGAGAGGAAGTAATCGAACTTCGACCCTTTAACCTGATGCGGATAATGCCGTCGTAGGAAGTCATGAGATGAATTTTTACAGGAGATATCCGCAGGGGTATCTCCTGTTTTTTCATATAACAGGAAAATCCGTTGAAATTTCCTGTTATATAAAAAGTCCTACCGGGCGGGATCGCACTGCGGCGGAAGGGAATCATGTCGCAAGCGACCGCGCTCGGCGCGGGAATGTGCCAGGGCACATTCTTTTAAAATTAAATTCTTTGAAAGGGGGAACGTATTCCGCATGTGTGCGGCGAGCTGAGGGGGAGCGCCCTGAGCTTTGTAGGCAGCGATGGGAAGCCGTGTTCCGGCGTGAGAGGATACCAGAGAGTATCGACCGAATTTCATGCAGAAAACGTAAATTGTTCGTAACTGTTCAAGAATATCAAAGAAACAGAACAGTTGCAAATTTTCAAAGAAGGAGAAGAAAAATGAATAAGACAAACACGAAAAAACTGGCGATTGCGGCTGTATTCTGTGCCGTTGCCGTCGTAGGAAGTTTATTTTCCGTTCCGGTGTTCGGAAGCAAGTGTTCCCCGGTACAGCATATGGTAAATATCCTGTGTGCCGTTCTTCTGGGACCGGGCTATGGGCTGGGAGCGGCCTTTGCGGCGGCGCTGATCCGAAATCTGTTAGGACTTGGAAGCCTGATGGCATTTCCGGGCAGTATGTTTGGCGCCCTGATCTGCGGACTGGTTTACAAGAAAACGCAGAGTGTGTTCGCAACTTTGATCGGTGAGGTGCTTGGAACGTCCATTCTGGGCGGATTTGCGGCATATCCGGTGGCTGTTTTCCTGATGGGAAAGAGCGCGGCGGGACTGGCTGTCTATGCCTATGTGGTTCCGTTTTTGATCTCGACCGCGGGAGGCGCGATCATAAGCGCAGTTTTGATTTTAAGTTTAAAGAAAGCCAATATTTTAGCAGGAATGCAGGAAGCACTGAGAGAGGAGAAGCCAGCACATGTTTAAAGAAATATTTGATAATGTAAGAGAAAAATGCCCGTTAATCCACAACATCACGAACTACGTGACTGTCAATGACTGTGCCAACGTGGTACTCGCATGCGGCGCGTCCCCGATCATGGCGGATGATAAGGACGAAGTTTCGGATATCCAGACCATCTGCGGCGGACTGAATATCAATATCGGCACATTAAACAGCCGGACCATCGAATCCATGCTGCTTGCCGGAAATCGGGCAAATGAGCTGGGTCATCCGGTAGTTTTAGACCCGGTAGGCGCCGGTGCGTCGAAACTCAGAACAGAGACCGCCAATCAGCTTTTAAAGGAAGTCAGGTTTACCGTGATCCGCGGGAATATTTCGGAGATTAAGACACTGGCACTTGGAAATGGAACGACGAAGGGCGTGGATGCCGATCTGGCAGACCGGGTGACGAAGGAAAACCTGGACGAGGCGGCAGCTTTTGCGAAGGCATTTGCCGGAAAGATGAACGCGGTCGTTGCGATCACCGGTGCGATAGACATTGTGGCGGATGCGGAGAAGGCATACTGCATTTACAACGGTCGTCCGGAGATGTCTTCCATCACGGGAACCGGCTGTCAGCTCTCGGCTTTGACGGCGTCCTTTGTGACAGCCAACCAGGAACAGCCGCTTGAGGCAGCTGCTGCGGCAGTCTGCGCCATGGGACTGGCCGGAGAGACGGCATACGCCCGTTTAAGTGAACTGGACGGCAATGCAACCTACCGGAATTATATCATTGATGCTATTTATCGCATGAACGGAGAAGCGCTGGAGGCCGGAGCAAAATTTGAAGTAAGATAATAGAACTTTAGTGTCTGTTTTTATAAGAACAGCCGAGAGAAGGAGGAAACGCAGATGAACTGCAGACCGGAAGATATGCTGCTTTACGCGGTGACAGACCGCGCATGGCTGAAGGGAGAAACTCTGGAGAGTCAGGTTGAGAAAGCTTTGAAGGGCGGGGCGACGTTTGTCCAGCTGAGAGAAAAGGAGCTTGACGAGGCGGAGTTTCTGGAGGAGGCAAAGAAGCTTAAAATGCTTTGCAGAAAGTATCAGGTTCCGTTTGTGATCAATGACAACGTGGAGATTGCCCTGGCGGTGGATGCGGACGGCGTCCATGTGGGACAGAGCGATATGGAAGCGGGAAAGGTTCGGGAAAAGCTGGGACCAGATAAGATCATCGGCGTTTCCTGCAAAAATGTAGAACAGGCGCTTCTTGCGAAAAAGCATGGGGCGGATTATCTGGGAGTCGGAGCCATCTATCCGACGGGAACCAAAAAGGACGCCGATGCCGTGACGCCGGGGATGCTTGCCAAGATCTGTCAGGCAGTCGATATTCCGGTTGTTGCGATCGGCGGACTGAATAAAGAACATCTGGAACTGTTAAAAGGAACAGGTGTGGACGGCATTGCAGTGGTCAGCGCCCTGTTTGCGGCCGATGATATTGAAAAGGCAGCAGAGGAACTGAAGGAAGCTGTAAAAAAGGTTCTGTAAAGATGAAAACGCTGTCATTTTGTCAAAAAAATGGCATGAAAAAGTTTATAAGAAAAAGCTTGTGAAAAAAGCTTCATTAAAAAATGGTAAGAAACTTTGCAAAAAGTTTTTTATGGCGGCACATTGGGGGCACCACCTTGTGTCGCCTTATAAAAGTTATTGATGCCTGAAAGGAGTTAGTTATGAAGACAGCATTAACAATCGCTGGAAGTGATTGCAGCGGAGGCGCCGGTATCCAGGCCGATTTAAAGACGATGCTCGCCAATGGAGTATATGGAATGAGTGCGATCACGGCGCTGACGGCCCAGAACACAACCGGCGTCCAGGGGATTTTTGAGGTAACCCCGGAATTTCTGGAACAGCAGATTGACAGCGTATTTACGGATATTCGTCCGGATGCGGTAAAGATCGGCATGGTTTCATCAACCGGACTGATCAAGTCGATTGCGAAGAAGCTTTGTGAGTACCAGGCAGAAAACATTGTTGTGGACCCGGTTATGGTGGCGACGAGCGGAGCAAAGTTAATCAGCGACAATGCCATCGACACCTTGAAAGAATCGCTTTTTCCATTAGCGGCGGTTCTGACACCGAACATTCCGGAGGCGGAGGTCTTATCAGGAATGGAAATTAAGTCTGCCGACGATATGATTACGGCAGCAAAATGGATCAGTGAAACGTACCATTGTGCGGTTCTCTGCAAGGGCGGACATCAGTTAAATGATGCCAACGATCTTTTATACCGGGACGGCGGATACCGTTGGTTTAACGGAAAACGCATCCACAATTCCAACACCCATGGGACGGGCTGTACCCTGTCCAGCGCGATTGCATCCAATCTGGCGAAGGGCTATGATCTCGACACCGCGGTGGAACGTGCCAAGGCATATATTTCCGGCGCACTGGGAGCAATGCTGGATCTCGGCAAAGGATCCGGTCCGATGGATCATGGATTTGATTTCCGGGGAAAAGGATTTGCGGAGGAACGCGTATGACAATGACAGAGAGGCTTTTGGAAGCCACAAAGGAGATCTGGGCTGGTTACAATGAAAAACCGTTCGTAAAAGGCATTGCGGACGGCAGTCTGGATCATGATAAATTCAAATATTATATGATACAGGATTATCTGTATCTGATTGATTACACAAAGGTGTTTTCCATCGGGGCGGCAAAATCAACGGATCTCGCATTTATGCGCCTGTTTGCCGGATATACCCACTCGATTCTGGATGGGGAGATGGATATTCACCGTGCTTACATGGAACGTTTGGGGATAACCAGAGAAGAGGCGGAACAGACGCCGGTCGCTCTGGATAACCTTTCTTATACTTCTTATATGCTTCGCATCGCTTATGAGGGGGGCGCGCCGGAGGCGGCAGCAGCGATATTGTCCTGCGCCCTCAGCTATGAATGGATTGCGAAGAAAATCGCAGCAGACAGACCGGATGCCGACAAACATCCATTTTATGGGGAGTGGATCCGGGGATACGCTTCCGAGTCTTACCACAAGGAAAATGAAGTCCTTGTAGAGTGGATGAACCGTCTGGCAGAGGATCTGTCTGAGAAACAAAAGAAACATCTGGTGGATATTTTTGTGGCCTGCTCCCGCTATGAAGCGGCATTCTGGGATATGGCGTGGGAAATGAGGCGGTAAATATGCTTACATTTGACAACGTGCGTTTCCAATATGCGGTAGAGGATTTTTCGATCATTGACCATCTGTCGTTTGAAGTCCAGGATGGGGAGTTTGTGTCCATCATCGGCGCTTCCGGCTGTGGAAAAAGTACGATCTTCCGGCTGGTAAATAAACTTCTTACCCCGGCTTCCGGTGTGATCCGGGTGGATGGGGAATCGATCGAAACGAAGAAAAATTACTGTGGATATATGCCGCAGCAGGATCTGCTGTTTCCATGGCGTACCGTGCGGGAGAATCTGATGCTTCCGATGGAGATTCAGGGCGGATATTCGAAGGAACAGATGCAGAAAAAAGCGGATGATGCGCTTCAATCGGTTGGACTTGCAGACTGGGGAGATAAGACGCCGAAAGAGCTTTCCGGCGGTATGCGCCAGAGAGCCGCCTTTGCGAGAACGGTTCTGACGGGTTCAGACCTTCTGCTTTTGGATGAGCCGTTTTCTGCCCTGGATTATCTGACAAGACTGTCTATGCGGGAGTGGCTTCTGGAACAGTGGGAGAAGGAGAAAAAGACGGTTCTTTTCATCACGCATGATGTGGAAGAAGCGGTGTTTCTGTCCAGCCGGATTCTCGTGGTGGAACAGTCACCGATCACACATCTGCGCTCCATCGAGGTTCCGGCGGGATATCCGCGATCCCGGGAAGAGCTTCGCAGACCGGAAATTCTGTCCTTAAAGGAAGAACTCATCGGAATGCTTAAGAAGGAGAAGGTGTGATGGAACAGAAAGAAACAAATAAAATGGAAAGCCGGATGAATGCGAATCTTCCAGCTCTGATTCTGGTGGCGGTGCTTCTGTTTGCATGGCAGGCGGCGGCTATGGGGATTGATGCGGCCTATATTCTCCCGTCTCCGGTTCAGGTGGTTGTACGGCTGTGGGAACTTCGGGGTCCATTATTTACGGCACATCTGCCGGCGACGATGTCGGTAGTCGTGATTGGACTTTTGATCTCGATCGTGCTGGGCGTGGGACTGGCTGTGCTGATGGATGCCAGTGAGACGGCAAGAAAGGCGCTGTATCCGCTGATCATCGCCTCGCAGACGATTCCGACGACGGCGCTGGCACCGCTGTTTGTCCTCTGGTTTGGCTACACGATCTGGAGCAAGGTGCTGGTAACGGTGCTGATTACGTTTTTCCCGATCACGATCACGGTATTTGACGGGTTCCGGTCGGTGAAGACGGAAATGGAAGAACTTTTGTTTACATTTGGCGCGGATAAGCGTCAGATTTTTTTGAAATTAAAGATTCCGGCGACGCTTCCGTACTTTTTTTCAGCGATCAAGATGGCGGTACCGCTGTCGATCATCGGAGCGGCGATTGGAGAATGGCTGGGCGCCCAGAGCGGACTCGGATATTTCAGCCGGAGAATGATGACCCAGTTAGATGGAGCCGGTGTATTTGCACCGATTCTGCTTCTATCGGTAGTGGCGATGGCGGCAACGTGGGTTGTCTCGCTGCTTGAAAAGCGGATGATTTTCTGGAGGAATGAGTAGGGAATTGTGGTATAGGATGAAATTTTGAAGTATGTGTGCGGATATTGAAAAGTCTGTATTTTTGAAATGTGTGCTGCAGACCGAAAAAAGTGTATTCACAAAAAAGCTACTCGTGAAGAAGTGCAGATCTTTGAGATTGGTATGTGAATCCAGCAAGTCATATGCAAAAAAACTGGAAAACAGATAAGTGATAGGGAAATATAAACGGAAATTTGTAAAAATGAAAGGATATGAGATGAAAAAACGAATGAAAATGGCTGCCGCAGTGATGGCAGCAGTGATGGGAATGATGACACTTGGCGGATGTGGAACGGCCAGCGAAAAGAGTGAGACAGCTGCTCAGGCAGAGGGCACGGATGCGAAACAGACCTCGGAAGATGGAAAAAGTCAGGATCTTAAGGAGATCAATGTGGTTCTTGACTGGTATCCGAATGCGATCCATACCTTTATTTATACGGCGATCGAGCGCGGTTATTATGCGGAAGAAGGACTGGATGTGAAAGTGCGTTTTCCGGCCAATGCGAACGATGCGTTATCACTGGTAGCGGCTGGAAAGGCGGAGATCGGCATGTACTATCAGCAGGATGTGATCCAGGCGGTTGCCAATCAGGGAACGAAGATCAAATCCATCGGTGCGATCGTGCAGTCCCCGTTAAGTGTCGTTCTTTCTTTAAAGGATAAGAATATCACAGGACCGGAAAATCTGGTTGGAAAAACCGTTGGTTACGGCGGAACAGCACTCAGCGAGGCGGTTGTCAAGAGCATGATGGAATATGTGGGAGCGGATGCATCGGATGTAAACCTGATCGATGTCGGATTTGAACTGATGAGTTCTATGACGACCGGCAATGTGGATGCGACGATCGGATGCCTTGTTAACCATGAGGTTCCGCAGATGGAGGAAGAGGGCTTTGATGTCAACTACTTCATGGCAGCTGGATATGGAATCCCGAATTATTATGAGGAAGTATTCCTTGCCAACAACGAAATGATCCAGCAGGAGCCGGAAGTTCTGGAAGGATTCTTACGCGCATCGAAGAAGGGCTTTGAAGACTTTAAGAACGATCCGAATGGCTGCCTGGCAATCCTGATGAATAATCAGAATGAGGAAAACTTCCCTCTGACCCAGAGCGTGGAGGAGAAGTCCTGTGAGACACTTCTGCCGCTCATGGAGAGCGATGAGGTTCCGTTTTTGACCCAGACCGAAGAGTGCTGGCAGGAAAACATCGACTGGATGAGCGAGAGCGGGCTGATCGATAAGAAAGTGGATGTTTCGGATGTGATGGTAAACCTGCAGGAGTAAGAGCCAGAAGTAGTCAGAGACTGCCTGTTTGTGCAGAGCAAGTAAATTTCCGGAACTGGAAATTCTGGTGTTTAACATATATATGCAAGACAAGAATGGTAACAGAGTTATTGTTCACGGGTAGGCACTTTTGGAACCGAAAGTGCCGTGAGAAAACGTGGTGGCAGCAGGAATTTGCCGTATTTAAATGCGAAGCCACGGCAAATTCCGTTACTGGGCACGTATGCGTGTACAGTAAACAACAGGGCGTTACTGGGGAAGATGGAGTCTCAGAATGTTGACAGTCTGCCAGCCAGGATATATAATATTTTCGTAACTGTTCAGTACCTTAACAGTCACGCGCAAAAATCCATTAAAGAAAAAACACCAGAATGGAAGGGGAAACAAATAGATGAAGAAAATTATTTTAACCGGCGATCGTCCTACAGGACGCTTACATGTCGGACATTATGTTGGCTCTCTGAGCGAGAGAGTGAGACTTCAGAATTCCGGCAAGTTCGATGAGATTTATATTATGATTGCCGATGCGCAGGCACTGACGGACAATGCCGATCACCCGGAAAAGGTGCGTAAAAATATTCTGCAGGTTGCCCTGGACTATCTGGCTTGTGGAATTGACCCGGAGAAATCCACCATCTTTATCCAGTCGATGGTGCCGGAGCTGACAGAGCTTACTTTCTACTATATGAACCTGGTTACGGTATCCCGTGTACAGCGAAATCCTACCGTAAAAGCAGAGATTCAGATGCGTAATTTTGAGGCAAGCATTCCGGTTGGATTCTTTACTTATCCGATTAGCCAGGCGGCGGATATCACTGCATTCCGCGCGACGACCGTTCCGGTTGGAGAGGATCAGATGCCGATGTTAGAGCAGTGCAAGGAGATCGTCCATAAATTCAACAGCGTGTACGGCGAGACTCTGACGGAACCGGAGATTCTGCTTCCGTCCAACAAGGCGTGTCTGCGTCTGCCGGGTATCGATGGAAAGGCAAAGATGAGCAAATCGCTTGGAAACTGCATCTACCTCTCTGATTCGGAAGCAGATGTGAAGAAGAAGATCATGTCCATGTTTACAGATCCAAATCACCTGCGTGTCGAGGATCCGGGTAAAGTCGAGGGCAATCCGGTCTTCATCTATCTGGATGCATTCTGCCGTCCGGAGTATTTTGCAGAGTTCCTGCCGGATTACCAGAACCTGGACGAGCTGAAAGCGCATTACCAGAGAGGTGGTCTGGGCGATGTGAAGGTGAAGAAATTCTTAAACAACGTCATGCAGGCTGAACTGGCTCCGATTCGCGCGAGACGCCAGGAATGGGAGAAGAGAATCCCGGATGTATTTGACATCTTGAAAGAGGGAAGCAAGGCAGCAGAGGCGAAGGCTGCTGAGACACTTCGCGATGTGAAGGCTTCGATGCGGATCAATTACTTTGATGATGACAGCCTGATTGATACGATCGAGGACTAAGATAAAAAGTGGAAATTCGGCGTGGCTTTCTGGAATGCCGGGAGTGTGCTGCCGGAAATGAATTGAATTAAGAAATAGAGAAAAGTCTGTCTTTTGGCATGGGAAAGGTGTCGGGGGACAGGCTTTTTTGCGTGATTCCCACTTAAAAACGGTTTACATAGTCCCTAAAATTCGATATAATAGTCTGTATTGCGTTATAACGCAAGGCTATATCAAATATGAAATGAAAGAATACTAAGAGGGCTACACATGAGTAAAAACAAACAATGGGCGAGTAAGCTGGGCTTTATTATGGCGACGGCTGGGGCGGCGATTGGATTGGGAAATCTGTGGAAATTTCCATATCTGATGGGAAAGAACGGTGGATTTCCATTTCTGGTTGCGTATCTGTTTTTTATCGTCGTTCTCGGACTGCCGGTTATGATCACGGAAATGTCCTTGGGACGGAAGACACGCCATGATCCGGTGCAGGCGTATGCGGACATTCATCCGCACGCACGGATTGTCGGTATATTCGGCGTACTGGCGGCGTTTATTATTTTGAGTTATTACAGCGTCATTGGCGGCTGGATTTTAAAGTATATTGCCAGCTATGTGACGACGGCGGCAGCGCCGGATTTTAACGCCTTTATCGGCAGTAGCGAGCCGGTGATCTGGCATATTGTATTTATGGCAGCGACTATAGCTGTCTGCTATTTTGGCATCAATGGCATTGAGAAAGCGAGCAAATTGATGATGCCGATGCTTCTGGTTCTGTTATTTGTCATCATTTTCAGAAGCGTGACGCTTCCGGGAGCTTCGAAAGGACTGTTATTTATCTTCCAGCCGGATTTTTCGGCGTTCACGCTTTCCTCCGTCAGCGCGGCACTGGGACAGGTGTTTTATTCCCTGAGTCTCTGTATGGGTATCACGATCACCTACGGAAGCTATCTGAGTGGAAAGGAAAATATTCCAAAAAGCTGTATGATCGTCGGTGGTCTGGACACCGTGATTGCGGTTCTCGCGGGTATCGCGATCTTTCCGGCAGTATTTGCCTTCGGTCTGGAGCCGGGACAGGGACCGGGACTGATTTTCGGCACACTGCCGATGGTATTTGCGAATATTGCGGGAGGAACTTTCTTTGCAATCCTGTTTTTTGCGCTGGTTTTTTTCGCAGCCGTTACGAGTGCGATCGCACTTCTGGAAGTCTGTGCCTCTTTTGCGATTGATTCGCTGGGCTGGGAACGCAAGCATGCGGCGCTTGTGATTGGTACGGCGATCACGCTGCTTGGCATTCCGAGTGCGCTGTCCTTCGGCGTCCTGAGTGATGTCACAATCCTGAATCAGTCGGTCTTTGATTTCGCCGGACTGGTAACGGATAATATTCTGATGCCGCTCGGTGGACTCACGATGTGCTACTATGTAGGCTGGAAATGGAAACCGGAGTATCTGCTTGCGGAGATCGAGGCGGACGGTACGAAATTCCGTCTGGGAAAACTTTGGGTGTTCTGCATCCGATTCCTGACGCCGATTATGGTGGGAATCGTCAGTGTAACTGGATTTTATAATTTGTACTTGGCGATTCGGTAGGAAGAGCGGTTTTGTTGACAAAAACAGGAAATTGCCGTATAATTTGTTAAAGTTCAGACAAGGTCATGGAAACAGGGACAGGATGTGCTTGACGGTGGATCAAGGGCGGAAAAAGACCATTTGTGTGATAATCTGAATGGACAGACAACTTGGGGAAACTTGAATATAAGACAATTAAATTATGGGGATACCGCAGAATGACAAGGATGTGATTAGGCGGTGTCCCTACTTCGACTGTCGGGAATGAATCGGATATGAGGCATTGCCGCAGGCGGAAAAACTGCGCCGTGTGAGTGTGCACAGAATCACAAGCCGGAAGACGTTGTGGAGAAAGCAGAGAAGGAGGATGAGATATATGGTTCCGAGAAAGAAAACATTAGCCAAGACAGCGGCAAAGAAATCTGTTTCAACGGAAGAGAAAAAGGTTCCGTCTGTTGTGGAGAAAAAAGAGACAGCCGTAGCTGAAGTGGCGAAGAAAGAAACGGCAGTGGCAGCAGTCGCAAAGAAAGAGACAGCGGTAGCGGAAGTGGCAAAGAAGGAAACAGCTGTTGCAGCGGTGGAGAAAAAAGAGACGGCAGTAGCATCCGTTCCGAAAAAGGAAACTGCACTGGCACATGTAGAGAAGAAAGAAACAGCCGTAGCGCCGGTACAGAAGAAGGAGACCGCCCTCGCAGAGAAGAAAGAGATGGCAGCAGCCGCAGAGAAAAAGGAGACAGACGTGACCGTAAAGAAAACAACTGCAAAGAGAACCACAAAGACAACCACAAAGACAACCACTGCAGCAAAGAAGACAGCTGAGAAAAAGGAAGTAAAGACAGTTGCATACGTACAGTACGCAGGTGCGGAGATTTCTATCGAGAAGCTGGAGGCAGAAGCAAAGAAAGCATATGCAGCTCTGGGACATAAAGAGGACGAGATTGAGACTCTGACCCTGTATGTTAAACCGGAAGAGCGTGCCGTTTACTATGTGGTAAACGGAGAAGGTTCCAGTGAGTACAAGATTGTGTACTAAGGTGGGCGTTCGGTGAAGTTTCCGGCTCTGTATGACGGGAAGTTTACATACCATATCTGCTTAAAATGAGGGAGCAGGTATAAAAATCTAAGAATGGTAAAAAGCCAGTTTTTATATCTTTGGTGTATTAAGAGAGATATAGAACTGGCTTTTTATTTCATAGAAAAATGTGTCCTATGGTAACTGTTCAGTAGGTCTGCGCATTTACGGCGCTGACCGTACGAAAACATGGGCCAGCAGGCAAAAATCCCATTGCCGTAGGCAATTTTTGATGGATTTTTGCGCGTGACTGTGAAGGTACTGAACAGTTACGTCCTATGAAACAAAATACGCTCCGCGAGGATGCACAGTGATTCTGTATGGAATATGTCAGCTTCGCTGACCAGAATCACGCGCCAGGTCTCACGGACGGTTTACTGATATGGGGATGTTTTAAAATCATAAAAGGGAATGCGGATGATTCGGTCCAGGGCGGAATGAAGGAAAAAACAGCCAGAACAGTACTCCAGCGGTTAAGGTCAGGCAAATCTCCATGGCACTGTTGATGATTCCTGATAAAATCCAGCTGTCCAGACAGAAAACGGATGAAATCCAGAGGAGCAGAAGGCAGAGACGCCCACGGGTAGCAGGAGAATCCAGAGAGTGAGTCAATTTGCTGAAAAAGGCAGTATTAGAGGTTCTTTGGGAATAATGGACAGGAGCTGGGGACGAAAAATAGATCTGCAAGCTTAAATAAAACAGATTATAAAGAAATAACAGCGCAGCCGCCAGCGCCAGAAGCGTGTGAAGGATAGCACAGACTGGGAGGTGCTCCGGGGCATAGGGCAGCAGGGCAGCGGCAGTGAGGAGAAGCAGGCAGCATTTTGCCTGGCGGGGGCGGTACAGGGAGAGTTGGGAGTAGAGAAAGCCGCCGCAGAGCAGGCACCAGAGAAAAAATTCCCCGCGCCGGTGCAGTGCAATGCTGATGCTGGAAAAATTGGAGGAAAACGGATTGCTTCCGCGTGTGAGTGAGAAACTAAAAAATGGGAGGAGAACGAACGTAAATATCCATCTAATCATGAGGATAGTGTGGGAAAATGGGGCGGAAAAGATACTGGAAAGAAGAGACAGAAATAGTTGACGGAATTGCTGTTTATGTAATAGTATTATTATTTAGGAAAGATGAATAATATGTTTGATTAAGAAGGATAATACAAAACTATGATAAATTTACCAGCAGCATTTACTGAACGAATGAAACAGATGCTTGGCAGGGAGTACGATGCGTTTATCGCCAGTTACGACAAGGAGCGCTCACAGGGACTGCGCGTGAACGGACTGAAAACGGATCCGGCGGAATTTGCTAAGACGGCTCCATTTTCTCTGAATCCGGTTGCGTGGGCGGCGGAGGGATTCGCTTATGGGGCGGAAGATCGTCCGGGGCGTCATCCGTACCACGATGCGGGCGTTTACTATATTCAGGAGCCGAGCGCGATGATTGCGGCTTCGCTTTTAAACCCGCAGCCGGGGGAAATGATTCTGGATCTCTGTGCGGCACCGGGCGGAAAATCGACGCAGGCGGCGGCGAGACTGAGCGGAGAAGGACTTCTGGTGAGCAATGAGATCCATCCGGCGCGTGCAAAGATTCTCTCGCAGAATATCGAGCGCATGGGAATCCGGAATGCGGTTGTGACAAATGAAGATTCCGGGCGGCTGACGAAGTATTTTCCGGCATTTTTTGATGGGATCATCGTGGATGCACCGTGTTCCGGCGAGGGAATGTTCCGCAAGGATGAGACGGCGGTCACGGAATGGAGCCCGGAGAATGTGCGTCGCTGTGCTGGGCGGCAGCAGGAGATTCTTGAAAATGCGGCGATGATGCTGAAACCGGGCGGACGGCTGGTGTACTCCACCTGTACTTTTGCGCCGGAGGAGGACGAGCAGGCGATCGGACGTTTCTTAGAGGCACATCCAGAGTTTGCGCTAGAGGAAACGCCGGACTATCCGGGACTTTCGCACGGCGTTCCAGCCTGGGGGGCGGGTGTGACGGATGGAATCGAGAAAACGGTCCGTATCTGGCCGCACCGGACCGAGGGAGAAGGCCATTATGCGGCACTTCTTCGAAAAACGGGCGAGCCGGAGAGCGTGAAGCGTAAATATCCGGCTTCGGTGAAAGACAAGAAGCTTCTGGCAGTCTATGAGGATTTTTGCAAGGAGATATTTATAGAGCCGAAGAAATGGACGGCGGACAGTACGATGACGATGTTTGGCGACCAGCTTTACCGGACGCCGGAGGAAATGGTCGATTTTAAGGGGCTGCGGGTGCTTCGCCCGGGGCTTCAGATGGGAGAATTTAAGAAAAACCGTTTTGAGCCGTCCCACGCGCTGGCACTTGCCCTGCATCCGTCGGAGGTAAAACAGAATGTGAACCTGTCTGCAGACGCGCCGGAGACGGCGGCATATCTGCGCGGCGAGACGATCCAGCTTTCTGCGGAAGATGCCGGAAAAGGCTGGTGCCTTGTGAGTGTGGACGGGTATTCGCTCGGATGGGGCAAGAAGAGCGGCGGGACGCTGAAAAACCATTATCCGAAGGGACTGCGGAAGCAGTATTAATAGAAGAAGGAAAAATCCTCCGGCATCGGAGCCGTAAACTCCATTGCTTCCCCAGTGATCGGATGCCGGAATGCCACCGTATAGGAGTGAAGCGCCTGCCGTCCGATGAAGCGGTAATCCGGGTTGTATAGAAAATCCCCTAAAAGCGGGTGCCCGATGGCTTTCATGTGGACCCGGATCTGGTGGGTGCGTCCCGTTTCCAGGCGAAGCCGGACGAGGGAGCAGCCGAGATCGTCCCGGTAATCGAGACACCGGTAATGGGTGACGGCGTGTTCCCCATGATCCATATCGATGCAGCGTTCGATGGTGGAACCATCTTTTCGGGCGATCGGCAGATCGATGGTGCCGGATTCTTCTGGTTTACCGGCAACAATCGCGAGATATTCGCGGCGTATCTCTTTTTTTGCAGTCATGGCGGAGAGAAATGCGCCGCTTATTTTATGTTTGGCGATCAGCAGAAGACCGGTGGTGTCGCGGTCTAAGCGGTTCACGGCACGGAACACGAAATGTTCGCCCCGCGAGGCAAACCGGTACGCGAGGGCGTTTGCCAGCGTATTTTCATGGTGTCCCTGGGACGGGTGGACAGGCATTCCGGTGGCTTTGTTGAGTATTATGAGATCTTCGTCTTCATATACTATATCGATCGGAAGATTGACCGGAAGAATATCTGAAGAAACGGGTTCGTCCGGGAGAAAGAGCGTCAGGGTGTCTCCGATCTGAAGCGGTGTGTTCAGCCAGGATGGAGTCCCATTCAGGCAGATCTGCTCAGGGTTCTGTTTGAGCTCGATGAGGATGCGGCGGGAATATCCGGCATCGCGCAGGAAGGCGCCGATGGTGTCGGCCTTGTTTTTATTTGTAATGGTGTATGATAATGTCCGTTTCATTTAGGGAACCTCTTTGGGGTGAAAATGGGTTATTTGTTGTCATTCCAATAAGGATAACATAAAAGCAGGATGGGCTGCAATGTCAGAGTGAAATTTGTTCCTGATTACGGCTACGCTATTTTGGAACAGGAAGCGCCCCATGAGAAGGTATGACGAAATTTTGAAGGATTCTCGAAACCCTATTGACTTGCCATGAAAAACCTAGTATCATTACTAATAAGTAAAGCTGTTTTTATTCAAATTACTTATAAGTAGAACTAATAAATACAATGCAGAGAAAAGGAGAATGAACGATGGCAAAAGTAGGAATTGTAATGGGAAGCGATTCGGACATGCCGATCATGGCACAGGCAGCAGATTTTCTGGACAAGATGGGGATTGATTATGAAATGACAATCATTTCTGCACACCGTGAGCCAGACATCTTTTTTAACTATGCAAAATCCGCTGAGGAGAAAGGCTTTAAGGTTATCATTGCAGGTGCTGGCAAGGCAGCACATCTGCCGGGTATGTGCGCGGCACTGTTCCCGATGCCGGTGATCGGTATTCCGATGAAAACCTCGGATTTAGGCGGAGTTGATTCTCTGTATTCGATCGTACAGATGCCATCCGGTATTCCGGTTGCAACGGTAGCGATCAACGGCGGTAAGAACGCGGGTATTCTGGCAGCCAAGATTCTGGCAACTTCCGATCCGGAGCTGTTAGCGAAATTAAAGGCATACTCCGAGGAGATGAAGAATGAAGTAGCCGGTAAGGATGAGAAATTACAGAAGCTGGGACATAAAGAGTATCTGGCACAGAAATAAAAACAAAAAATATAAACAAGGACATACGGAGGAAAACCATGGATTACAAGAATTCCGGAGTAGATATTGAGGCTGGTTATAAGTCAGTAGAACTGATGAAAGAGCATGTAAAGAAAACGATGCGCGAGGAGGTGCTGGGAGGTCTGGGCGGCTTTGCCGGTGCATTCTCCCTGGCAAAGATTAAAGAGATGGAAGAGCCGGTTCTCTTATCTGGTACGGACGGCTGCGGCACAAAGGTAAAGCTGGCGATCATCATGGACAAGCATGACACGATCGGTATCGATGCAGTTGCGATGTGTGTCAACGACATTGCATGTGCAGGTGGCGAGCCGCTGTTTTTCCTGGACTATATTGCCTGCGGCAAGAACTATCCGGAAAAGATCGCGGATATCGTAAAAGGCGTTGCAGAAGGCTGCTTACAGTCGGAGGCAGCTCTGATCGGCGGCGAGACAGCCGAGCATCCGGGACTGATGCCGGAGGAAGATTATGATCTGGCTGGTTTTGCTGTCGGTGTGGTTGATAAAAAAGACATGATTACCGGCGAAAACCTGAAATCGGGTGATGTACTGATCGGTATGGCATCCACCGGCGTTCACAGCAATGGTTTCTCCCTGGTCCGCAAGGTATTTGAGAAGGAACTTAACAAAGAGGGACTGGAGACCTACTATGAGGAGTTGGGAACCACGCTTGGCGAGGCACTTCTGGCACCGACCCGTATCTATGTAAAGGCGCTGAAAGCAGTGAAGAATGCAGGCGTGACTGTGAAAGCGTGCAGCCATATCACAGGCGGCGGCTTCTATGAGAATGTTCCGCGTATGCTGAAAGACGGTGTCCGCGCAGTCATCAAGAAAGACAGCTATCAGATTCCGCCGATCTTTGGTATGCTGGCGAAGAAAGGCGATATCGAGGAACACATGATGTACAATACCTACAACATGGGTATCGGCATGGTTGTAGCAGTCGATGCGGCTGATGCAGAGCGTGCGATGGAGGCGATGAAGTCCGCTGGCGATACACCGTACATCATCGGTTCTATTGAGGCAGGAGAAAAGGGAGTAACATTATGCTAAGAGTCGTTGTAATGGTGTCTGGCGGCGGTACAAATCTGCAGGCAATCCTGGATGCGGTTGATAACGGCAAGATCACGAACGCAGAGGTTGCAGCGGTTATCAGCAACAATGAGGGCGTTTATGCGATTGAGCGTGCGAAAAAACACGGTGTCCCGGCATTTGTTGTGACTCCGAAGGCGTATGAGACGCGAGATGCATTCGATGAGGCGCTTTTAGAGACCGTCAAGGCGTGTAAGCCGGATCTCATCGTTCTGGCTGGATTTCTTGTGAAGATTCCGGCGGCGATGATCGAGGCATACAGAAATAAAATTATCAATATCCACCCGTCCCTGATTCCGTCCTTCTGTGGCGTCGGCTATTATGGACTGAAGGTGCATGAGGCGGCACTGGCGCGCGGCGTCAAGGTGACGGGCGCGACGGTTCACTATGTGGATGAGGGAACCGATACTGGTCCGATCCTCTTCCAGAAAGCCGTAGAGGTGCAGCCGGATGATACGCCGAAGACGCTGCAGCAGCGCGTGATGGAACAGGCAGAGTGGGTACTGCTTCCGCAGGCGATCGATGCGATTGCAAACGGAAGAATATAAGGAGAAGAATATGAAAGTTTTAATCGTTGGCAGCGGCGGACGTGAGCATGCGATCGCATGGAAAGTGGCTCAGAGTCCGAAGGTAGATAAAATTTATTGTGCACCGGGCAATGCGGGAATCGCAGAGTATGCAGAGTGTGTGCCGATCAGTGCGATGGAATTTGATAAGCTGGCGGCATTTGCGAAAGAGCATGAGGTTGATCTGACCGTGATTGGCATGGACGATCCGCTGGTTGGCGGTATCGTGGATGTGTTCGAGGCACAGGGGCTGCGTGTATTTGGACCGAGAAAAAATGCGGCGATTCTGGAAGGATCGAAGGCATTTTCCAAGGATCTGATGAAGAAATACAACATTCCGACCGCAGCCTATGAGACTTTTACCGATCCGCATAAGGCGCTGGAATACTTACAGACCGCTAAGATGCCGATCGTTTTGAAAGCAGATGGTCTGGCACTTGGAAAAGGTGTTCTGATCTGCAATACTTTAGAGGAAGCAGAGGCAGGCGTCAAGGAGATCATGGAGGACAAGAAGTTTGGTTCTGCCGGCAATCAGATGGTCATCGAGGAGTTCATGACAGGACGCGAGGTTTCTGTCCTTTCCTTCGTCGATGGCGATACGATCCGCATTATGACCTCCTCTCAGGACCACAAGCGGGCGCTGGACGGCGATCAGGGCTTAAATACAGGCGGTATGGGAACCTTCTCGCCAAGCCCGTTCTACACAAAAGAAGTAGACGAATTCTGCAAAAAGTACATCTATCAGCCGTCGGTTGACGCGATGAAGAAGGAAGGACGTACCTTTAAGGGCATCATTTTCTTCGGTCTGATGCTGACCGAAGATGGTCCGAAGGTGCTGGAATACAATGCGCGTTTCGGCGATCCGGAGACACAGGTTGTCCTGCCGCGCATGAAGAACGATATCGTGGAAGTCTTTGAGGCATGTATCGACGGAACCCTGGATCAGATCCAGCTGGAATTTGAGGACAATGCGGCAGTCTGTGTTGTTCTGGCGTCGGATGGTTATCCGGTGAAATATGAAAAAGGTTTCAAGATTCACGGTCTGGAGAAATTCAAAGACACGGACGGTTACTATGTATTCCACGCGGGCACGAAGTTCGATGCAGATGGCGATATCGTGACAAATGGCGGTCGAGTGCTGGGCGTTACTGCAAAGGGCAAAGACCTGAAAGAGGCGCGCGCCAACGCATACAAGGCGACCGAGTGGATCAATTTTGCTAACAAATATATGCGCCATGATATCGGGCATGCGATTGATGAGGCGTAAGGGAAGCGGAAGGTAGTAGATTCCTATTTAGAAAAGAAACGGGGATATCAGATTTGAACGTCTGATATCCCTGTTTTTGTCTGGATGTTGGAAAAAAATGCTTTTGAAAAACATATTAAAAACATTCAATCGTGATATAATAGAAAGAAAAGATGATCTGTTTTCATGCAATTAAAAGGAGGACAACGCAATGGCTAATAAATATGCAGGAACCCAGACGGAAAAGAACCTGAGGGAGGCTTTTTCCGGCGAATCACAGGCGAGAAATAAATATACCTATTTTGCATCCAAGGCAAAAAAAGAGGGATTTGAGCAGATTTCCGCCCTTTTTTTAAAGACCGCAGACAATGAGAAAGAACACGCAAAGATGTGGTTTAAGGAATTAGACGGCCTGGGAAATACCGCAGAGAATCTGGCATCTGCTGCAGACGGCGAGAATTATGAGTGGACAGATATGTATGATGGATTTGCCAAGACGGCTGAGGAAGAGGGCTTTCCGGAGCTGGCAGCGAAATTCCGTATGGTAGCGGAGATCGAAAAACATCATGAAGAGCGCTACCGTGCCCTGCTTCACAATGTGGAAGCGCAGGAAGTATTTAAGAAGAGCGAAGTGAAGGTATGGGAATGCCGCAACTGCGGTCATATCGTAGTAGGCGAGAAAGCACCGGAAGTTTGTCCGGTATGCGCGCATCCGCAGGCTTATTTCGAGGTTCATGCAAAGAATTACTAAATCTGGGGACTCAATCGTGGAAGCAGATGCCTTTTGTGGGAATGTGAGACGCAAGAGGTAGTTCTGGATTTGGTATGTGATTGAGTATAAGTAATGTGAGTTAGAGTGGATATGCCATGGACGGCGAGGATCTGATGGATTTGCTGGTCAGTCAGCTGGGGCACTTTCGAAAACGACGAGACGCCAGCTGAGGGTGCTGCCGATTCCTTATTGTGTATAAAAAAGGAAGATGCATCATATAAAAGATACGAAAAATAAGCAGGCTGTTTTGGATCGATTCGTATGAGATCGTCTTTTTTATCATTCGCACCAGATGTTTCGAAGGAACAATGCCAGGCAGAGCATTGGATCGATATAGAAAATGTGTCAGAATCAGTAAAAATGACGCCGGAAGAAATTGAAAATTTGAATGCACGGATTTTACGGACATCTGGAACGGAAATGCATGATTTGAAAAATGAAGCCTTTGCCAAAGAAGAGAGAGTTGTTTATGATAAATGGTGTGGAAATTTCTTATCATTTGGGATACAGGGGATAAATTGGACTGTGCGTGATGCTCAAAATTCCGTGGATAAAAATGTTCATATCAAATATGGAATCGCGATTTCACAGGGGTTGATCAAACAGTTTCCGATGGAGACTTTTTTAGCCGATGAGGAGGATCCATCCGATCCGGAGTGGGATGAGGCAGCACTTTGTCTCTGTATGGTCGGGGAACCGCTTTTGATTTTGGGTTCGGTGCAGGAGGAGAGTTATCTGTATGTCCGGAATGAATGCAGCGAGGGCTGGATATCGGCAGAGTCGGTGGCAGTCTGTCGGAACCGGGCGGAATGGCTGATGGCGGCATTTCCGATCCATCCGTTAGTAGTGACAGGGGACATGGTCTGGCTGGAAGCAAGTGCGGTCTATCCGGGAACCAGTGCATACCGGCTTCGGATGGGTACGGTGTTGGAATTGTGCGTGGAAGAAGGAATCCCAGAGATAAAAGAAACAATAGAAACAAACAGAATAAAAGGGACAGGAGCGCTAATAGAGACAACAGAAGCACAGGCAGAACAGAGGGTACAGAACAGACTGTCTTGGAATAATTACATCGTCTGGCTTCCATGCCGCGCTCCGGATGGCAGTTTCTTCCGGCAAAAAGGATTGATTCCGATGAGCCGGGACGTATCGGTGGGATATTTGAGCTTGACAAATGAGGAGATTATTAAACAGGCGTTCAAGTGTCTGGGAGACCGCTACGGCTGGGGCGGAATGCTGGAGAGCCGGGATTGTTCTTCCTATATCCGGGAAGTGTACCGCTGTTTTGGATGGATCCTGCCTCGCAATACGACCGGTCAGCTGCAGATGCCAGTTAGAAAAATAGAGCTGGCGGGGCGGCGCTGCTCAGAAAAAAAGCAGATTTTAAGAGCATTAGAACCGGGCACACTTCTATATTTTCCGGGACATGTGATGATGTATCTGGGATATGAGAATGGCAATTTTTATGTCATAAACGATGTGAGCAGGCTGGTGAAAGAAGGAGAAACGATGCCGGTGCGTGTACGATCGGTGATTGTCAACACGCTGGCAGTCAGGCGTCCCAATCTGCGGACTTGGATGGAGGAGCTGACGCTTGCTTTGATTCCTTGGGAAACATGAAACGTACAGCAGATAGAAAAAGGGAGAAAAAGAGAGATGAAGATAATTGTATGTGTGGATAATCAGAACGGCATGATGTTCAATCACAGACGGCAGAGCCAGGACCGCGTGCTTAGAAAGCGTATTATGGAGCTGACAGGTGGGAAAAAACTGTGGATGAATGCATACAGCCAGAAACAGTTTTTACAGGTGAATGGAAATATGCCGAAAGAACAGGAACAATCCGGGCAACTGGGGCAATCTGGGCAGATTCAGGCAGATGAAGCGTTTTTGGAAAAGGCGGGGCCGGGAGAGTACTGTTTTGTCGAGAACAAGGATGTTGTTCCGTATGAGAGCCGGATCGAAGAAGTGATTCTTTGTCATTGGAACCGGGATTATCCGGCAGATATGTATTTTAAGATGGATCTGGGCAGCTGGAAGCTGGCAGAAACGCAGGAATATGCGGGTTCCTCGCATGAGAAAATCACAGAAGAGCGGTATGTGCGCAGGTAAAAAATATACATAAAAAGTAAGTACAATATAAAAGAGTAAGAAAAACATAAAAAACAAGTCAAATATAAAAAAGAGCCGGTTCTGCACCTGAAAATCAGGCGCCAGAACGCGCAAATCTACATGGCTCTGAAAGGGATAGGCTTAAACGGAAAGGCAGAAATTCATATGAGAAAATTGAAAATGTGGCTTCTGGGGCTGGCTGCAGCGGCGATGCTGTCTGTTTCAGCGTGCGCGCAGGAGATTCCAGAGGAAAGTCTGAATGGAAACGGAAGTGTCAGCGCGGAGGAAAATCAGGCGGAAAGTGCGGACGGAGATTCGCAGGCGGTGTCATCGTCAGAAAATGGTGGAAACCGTGTATCTTCTGCTTCGGGAACGTCATTTAATCTGGCGGATGTACCGGCATATTCCGGTCAGCCGTATGTGGCGGTCAATGGAAATGTGCCGTATTTTACCGATGCGGACCTGACGGATGTATCATTTGAGAGTTACAGTGATCTGGACAGCCTGGGGCGCTGCGGCGTGGCATATGCTTCGGTTTCGCAGGACACGATGCCGACGGAGAAGCGCGGCTCGATCGGGGAAGTCAAGCCGACGGGCTGGCATACGGCGAAGTATGACAATGTGGATGGAAAGTATCTCTATAACCGTTGTCATCTGATCGGCTACCAGCTCACGGCGGAGAATGCTAATGTCAAAAACCTGATTACCGGAACCCGCTATCTGAACGTACAGGGAATGCTGCCATTTGAAAATCTGACAGCCGATTATGTGAAAGAAACCGGAAACCATGTCATGTACCGCGTAACGCCGGTTTTTGAGGGCAATAATCTGGTTTCCTCCGGCGTCCTGATGGAGGCGGAATCCGTCGAGGATCAGGGCGAGGGAGTGCTGTTCTGCGTATACGTCTATAATGTCCAGCCTGGTATTGCGATCGATTATGCGACAGGAGAAAGCTGGGCGGACGGTTCTGGAAGTGCGGGAAGCACAGCCGGACAGGGAACGGCTGGAAATGGCAGCAGCCAGAATCAATCGGCTGGATCGGGAGCAGCTGGTTCGTCGGGAGGCGGCGCTGGATCCTCTGGAAGCAGTGCGACGGTTCAGACCTACATTCTCAATACCAACTCGAAAAAATTTCATCTTCCAAGCTGCACATCTGTCACCCAGATGAAGGCGGCAAACCGGCAGGAATTTACCGGTACGCGCGATGAAGTGATTGCAGAGGGATATGAACCATGTAAGAACTGCAATCCCTGATAAAACAGGGATGCAAAGTGTCTCGTTTGTGCTGTGTATGGAAAGAATCGGATGAGAACACGGTTAAGGAAGTTTCAAGAAGAAGCAATTCCTTAAAGAAAAGTTATAAGAGAAATTTTCCGCTTACGATACGCCCCCGGTGTACATCCGGTCAGGCGTTTGAAACAGGAAGAATAGTAGCTTTGTGTTGTAAAGCCGGAGCTTTGGGCAATTTCCGCGATAGATAGGCGGGAGTTGTTCAAAAGCTCCTGGCTTTTTTTGATCCGGTATTCAAGGAGATACTGGAAAATCGTGATGCCAGTCATCCGTTTGAAAAAACGTTCACATTCTTCCGGACAGAGGCAGACTGCGTCAGAGATCTCGCGCAGGGTGGTTTTCTGCGAGTAATGCGCCTGCAAGTAGTGGAAAATCTCTTTCAGGCGGCTGTTGGCGGCAGAAGTATCGCCGCGTTTATTGAACGTGGATTCGTCTTGACGGAGAAAGCGCCAGGCGATGATCCAGAGGGAAAACAGGATACCATATACCTGAAACGAGCTTTCAGGTGTGTGATTCTCTGAAAGCTGTAAAATACGGCAGATGGAGTCCGTCAGCAGAGAACCGTCGGGTGTGAGGGCGTCAAACTGGAAAAAAGACAAGGTTTCCTCATTCAAAAGGGGCAGAACCATCGCATCCGACAAAGCAGCCCCGCTGGCAGCAGTCAGAAGCGCCGGGGAAAAATTGATGCAGTAGTAGGAGGAATCCGGAGTCAATGGCAAAGCGCTGTGGACGAGCCGTCGGTTTAAAAAAATACCGCAGCCGGACGAAATCGGGAATCTGGAACCAGGCGTCTGAAAACAGACCTCGCCGCGCTCGACCAGGCAGAACTGGAAATCTTCATGCCAGTGCCAGCTCACAAGCTGATAAGACGGATCGGAAAAGTCGGTTCGGTACACCGAAACCGGAAAATCCGGGAAAATACGAATCAGGTTTTCCTCCCGGTCAGAATTTATGGAAAGATAGTTTGTAATCATAATAACCTCAATATAATGAAAAAACAAGCCGATATTTTTATATATAAATAAAGATAATACCGATATAATGATAAAGTCAATGAAAAAGAACGAAACTCATAAAAGAATAGTGGAGAAATGAAAGATGTTAAAAAGGAATAGAGATGGAAAGAATCAAATGAACATCAAGGAGTCGAATCATGCCACAGAAAAACAGGCATCAAATTCCACAGAAGTTCCTTCTTCGTCTGCCCGCCTCGGCGCTCTCTGCTGCATGATCGGCGCGACTAGCTGGGGATTTTCGGGAACATGCGGGGAGGCACTGTTTTCATCCTACCCGATCGATGCGGCGTGGGTGACGGCGCTTAGAATGCTGGGGGCGGGGACGATTCTTCTGCTTGCTGCCGCTGCGAAGGGAAAATTGCCGGTGCGGGCACTGGTTCAGGATAAGAAAGAGATGGCTCAGATGGTGCTGTTTTCGTTTCTGGGATTGGTGCTGTCCCAGTATGCGTACTTAAATGCAATCAAATGGACCAATTCGGGAACGGCGACGGTGCTGCAGAATTTATCGATTATCTTCGTGGCGGTCTTTGTATGCGCGGCAGAACGTACATTGCCCACGAAACGGACGTTTTTCTGTATCTGTCTGGCATTCTTTGGAGTCTGGCTGATCGCGACGGGAGGAAGACTGGACGGCATGGAACTGACGGCGAAGGGACTTTTCTGGGGAATCATGGGAGGTGTCGGCGCAGCTGCGTATTTCCTGCTTTCAAAAAATCCGGTGAATCAGTGGGGAAGTATTCCTGCAACCGGGATGGGAATGTTTATCGGCGGCGTGTTTATATCGGGAGCCGTCCGCATCTGGAAAGTTCCGGCGGAGCTGGACGGTCATGCCGCATTTTATCTGGGTGTGCTTGTGATACTGGGAAGTGCGGTTGCGTATACTCTTTTTTTAAAGGGAGTTTCTTTGACGGGACCGGTGCGCGCTTCGGTGCTTGCCTGCCTGGAACCGCTGACGGCGGCGTGCCTGTCAGCGGTCTGGCTGAATTCCGTTTTTACACCGGCAGAGTTGATTGGATTCGTCTGTATTCTGGCGACGGTTTTGATTATGAAATAGTATAAGAATAATATTAGAGATTTACTTTTTTAACAACACTTTGCAAGAATTCTCCTATCCTCTTTAGTGTGGCAGTATCAATAGAGAGAAAAAGGATTGATAATTTCACAAAATATTCACAAATAATTAGCACTCACCTATTGATAATGGAAGTCGATTTTTGTTCTGTCTTGTGTATCCTAGAAGTGCCTGTTTTACAGGCTTTCCGGGGCATCAGCCATTTTGTCTGGTATTGTAAAGCAGTGTCAGATTTGTCGTAAATGTCGTAAATTTGTGGTCAAAAAAAGATGAGAAATGGAGAGTGCTAATAAAATGAAATTAACGTATACAAATGTAAATGGATATCTAATCCCGAATCTCACCTATAAATCCGGTGAACAGATGGAGCAACTTGGCAAGTATGGTTTTCTTCGCAGAGATTATCTGAAAAACCATCGAAATTCAACTTATCAGGTGATGCTTCTGCAGGACACCATTGGAGAGCATCTTCTGGAAGTGGACAAGGCAGCCAGAGAATGGGAAAAGGTAATTCTGAAGCAGTTAGAAGAAAAAGAACCACTGCCGGATAAAGAAGCAGATCAGATGACCTGGGTAAGAGCTGTTAATCAGCACAGAGCGATTGCGGAAGAAATTATTCTCAAGGAATTGATTTATGTTTAAATGAAGGTGATGAGGTCGTGGAATGCGACCTCATTATTATATGTGACCATGAAAAAGCAGTAGGCAGAATGAGAAAAATAGGGTAATATAACAGTAAGCAGTTGGGACAGTTTTGAAATGCCAATTTGGCATTTCAAGTTATAGAAGGGGATCGATAATGAAAAAAGAGATATTAATAGCAGATAATATTGATAATATTTATGATGAAATAAATGCGTTAATCAGGGAAAAGAAAACTAATGTAAAAAAAGTTGTGAATGATGCCATTATTTCTCTTAATTGGGGAATTGGAAAAAGACTTAGTGTGGAGTTAACTGGAAATAATAAGCCTGAGTATGGAAAAAAGGTTGTTGCAGAAGTCAGTAAACGGCTGGAACAGGAGTATGGTTCGGGATTTGATAAAACATCAATTTCAAGAATGATTAAGTTTTATCAGGAATTTCCTGACTTCGAAAAAGTTGCGACATTGTCGCAACAATTGACCTGGTCGCATTTTGTAGAGATTCTGCCAATACAAGATGAGTTAAAAAGAGATTTTTATGCTGCAATGTGTATGCAGGAAAACTGGTCAGTGCGAACACTGCGTGAAAGAAAAAAATCCATGCTTTATGAACGAACTGCAATATCGAAGAAACCAGAAGAAACGATTAAAAATGAAATTGCGGAATTACGAGATGATGGAAAAATGAGTCTGGATCTTTTTTACAGAGATCCATATATGCTTGATTTTCTCGGTTTACGTGATACTTATAGTGAAAAAGATTTAGAAAATGCTATTCTTGCAGAATTAGAAAAATTTATTCTGGAAATGGGATCGGATTTTGCATTTTTAGCAAGACAGAAACATTTTGTACTGGATGGCAAGGACTACTATATGGATTTATTATTCTATCATAGAGGCTTGAGAAGGTTGGTTCTTGTTGAACTAAAGCTTGGGGAATTTGAACCGCAGGATAAAGGACAAGTCGAGCTGTATTTGCGATGGCTGGAAAAGAATGAAAGAGTGGAAGGTGAAGAAAGTCCGGTTGCACTTATATTATGTGCAGAAAAATCACAGGAAACTATAGAATTAATGCAATTGGATCATGGAAATATTCATGTGGGACAGTATATGACCAAAATGCCTCCAAAAGAACTTTTAGAACAGAAGCTATCCCTTGCTATTGCAAATGCGAGAGAATTGTTAGAACAAAGGGAAGAAGAATGGAAATTTTCAATTTAATAATGAAGTGCAGAGAAAGGCGTGAGTCATAGAAATGTGGCTTGCGTCTTTTTCTGTCTGGAAAGGAAGTGAGATAGAATGGCACAGATTTTTCGTGTAGAGAGAACTAAGAATTTTACGGTAATGAGTAATCACCATTTCAAGAATAAGAAGCCAGATTGAAAAAGGGGAAGTCATTGCATGGAGCAAAGATAAATATAACCTGTTCCATCAGCAGGTGAAAGACAGCTTAGTAGCGGATTGTGCAATGGCAGTGTTAAAAGCACTGGAAAATTGTATCAGCAAAGAAAAGTTTAAGGAAAAAATGAAACAGTTTGGATGGAATGTAAATTGGACAGAGAAACGGAAGCACATTACTTTTCAGAACCAGGATGGGAAGAAGGTGAGAGACAGCAATTTGTCAAAAACATTTCATCTGGATATCAGCAAGGAGGGACTAGAGAATGAATTTGATAGAAATAGGAAAAAATCCAGAGATATTGAAATCAGAGAAAGCAGAGCAGCCGAAGAACTTAGAAATTATTACAGAGAACTTGACACAGCCATCGCAGCTGCCGGAGGAATCACCGATCAAGCTCAAAGTAGAAAAAGATCTTCTAATGCAGAGTTTCGAGAGAGCGAAAGAGTTCATGCGGACACAGAAAAAGCAGATACAGATGCTGGAAGAAGAGAAACAGACGATCTTGTCCGACAGGCAGAGATTGCGAGAAGAAGTTCGGAAATCAACCGTAGGAATTCAGTGTCTGACAACCGAATTGTCCGAAACGCAGAAGCTGAATCAATCGCTTCAGCAGAGCAACGACGATCTGAGGAACAGAAAATCTGTCTGAATAGAACAGACTTGTAAAACTGCAGAAAGCATCTGCGGAGTGGAAACTGAATACACGAGGAAAATAAAAAATTGAAACACCAAGACTTGACAAATTCCTGTAATGAGTTAAAATATAACAGTGTTATATAGCACTGTTATATTTTGAAAAGAAGTTTAGAGGATACGAAAAGAATGTCGACGAAAGCAGAAGATACACAGAAAAACATATTAGATACAGCCAGAAAACATTTTCTGAAAGATGGTTTGACAGGAGCATCTTTAAGAAATATTGTAAAAGATGCAGGACTTACTACTGGCGCATTTTACAAATATTATCCGACGAAAGAGGCACTTTTTGATGCACTGACGGATCCTTATATGGAACATATTTATCAGATTTATGACCAGATCGTTGAGGAGTTTGAAAAGCTTTCTGCCAGTGATCAGACAAGGAATATGTCGGATACATCCAGTGATGGGATGGAGCAGATGGTTGATTATATCTATGATCATTATGATAATTTCAGATTATTGTTGAAATGCGGAGACAGTGGAAAATTTGAATTATTCATACACAATATGGTAGAGCGGGAAATGAAGTCCAGCCTGAATTATATGGAAAAGATGAAAGAGAACGGTGTAAAAATACCGATTGTAGAGGAAAGCCTTATGCATATGATCTATACGGGATTTTTTTCATCAGTATTTCAGATCATTGAGCATGATATAGACAGGGAGACTGCAAAGAAAAATGTACATCAACTGAAAGAATTTAATACAGGTGGCTGGGAACGATTGTGGAATATTGAATTTCCAGTATAACTGATGCAGGAATTCTGAATAGGTTATGTGTGTTGCAGGTTCTGGATTTCTGAATAAAGTTCAGACAGGATAATAATATCAGGTGGTTGATGCCAGTAGACCACCTATTTTATTATATGTTGGTTAGCAAGAACTAACAGAAGGTAAAATAATAAAACGAAACAATAAAACGAACGTAAGGAGTGAAAAGATGTGAAAGAAAAAAAGAAGTCGGCAGTCAGCTGGATCCTGACGTGGGCCGGACAAAAAAGAATTGCCTATGTGTGGAGTGTGTTACTTGCAATAGGAAATGTGATTTTTAAGATTTTGCCGTATTTTATTATTGCAGATGTAGTAAAGCTGTTTTTAAATGGTGAAAAGGAGTTTGAAATATATCTTGCAAAAGCGGTTCTGATTGCATTATCGTTTATCATTGCAGAACTGCTTCATTCACTTTCGACAGCATTGTCACATAAAGCAACGTTTGCAGTACTTGCAAATATAAGAAAATCCTGCTGTGACAAGCTGGCGCGGGTACCTCTTGGCTATGTGAAAGACACACCTTCCGGTACATTTAAAAATATTATGGTGGAAAGAATCGACAGTATCGAGACAACACTGGCGCATATTGTCCCGGAATTCACGTCCAATCTGCTGGCACCGATTGTGATTTTGATTTATTTCTTCCTGACAGACTGGAGACTGGCACTCTGGTCATTGGTGCCGGTTATAGTGGGATTTCTTTCCTATTTTGGAATGATGCTGGATTATAAACCAAGCTTCGAGAGAACGGTTCAGACAACAAAAGATCTGAATGATGCGGCAGTGGAATATATTGACGGAATCGAAGTGATCAAGGCATTTGGAAAGACAGAAAGTTCTTATGCAAAATTTACAAAGGCGGCTATGGCTTATGCAGATTCCTTTATTTCCTGGATGAAACGGTGCTCGATCTTTCATGGACTGATGATGGTGGTCACACCTTATACGCTTCTTACGGTATTGCCGTTTGGGGCACATTATGTAGCCAATGGAACACTTGCGATTTCAGATTTTGTCATCTGCATTATTTTATCACTTGGAATCGTTGGACCGTTGATCACAGTGGGTTCCTATACAGATGATCTTGGCAAGATCGGAGTGATTGTTGGTGAAGTGGCAGGAATTCTGGAACAGCCGGAGCTTGAACGTCCAGAGAAAAGTAAAAGTGTTCCAAAAGATAACTCCGTTACTCTTGAAGATGTCAGATTTGGTTATCACGACAAAGAAATCCTGCACGGAGTAACTATGGAGCTGAAAGCAGGAACGGTAAATGCAATCGTAGGACCTTCCGGAAGCGGCAAGTCGACCATCGCAAAGCTGATTGCGTCCCTGTGGGATGTGGATTCCGGAAGCATCAAAATCGGTGGAGTTGATGTCAAAGAACTGGCATTTGCAGATTTTAATCGGAAAATTGCATATGTTGCACAGGACAATTATCTGTTTAATGAAACAGTCCGTGAAAATATCAGACAGGGAAATCCAGATGCTACAGATGAACAGATCATCGAGGTGACAAAGAAAAGTGGATGCTATGAATTTATCATGCAGTTGGAGAATGGATTTGATACGGTTGTAGGAGGTGCAGGAGGACATCTGTCAGGTGGTGAGAGGCAGCGTATCTCCATTGCAAGAGCAATGTTAAAGGATGCTCCGATCGTGATCCTTGATGAGGCAACTGCCTACACAGATCCGGAAAATGAGGCAATTCTGCAGAATTCTATCGCAAAACTGGTAGCAGGGAAGACCCTGATCGTAATAGCACACAGACTTTCTACTGTTAAGGACAGTGACCAGATCTTTGTTGTAAATGATGGAAATGTAACAGCACATGGCACACATGAGGAACTTCTGGTGTCATGCCCGCTTTATAAGGAAATGTGGAATGCCCATATTTCTGTAAAAGATACGGTGAAGGAGGGAGAATGATATGTTTGGGATTCTGGCAAAATTCTTTCGTTTTTCAGGCAGGGAAAATGGCAATAAATTTAAACTGTCGATAGTGATCGGACTCATAGAGGCTCTTGCCTCAGCAATGAAGATTCCGGCTATTATGTACATACTGATTGGTCTGCTGAGTGGGAAACCGACAGGAAAATATATTGGAGGCTCCGTTGCGATTATGGTTCTTGCAATTGTAGTCGACGTAATCTGCAAGAGATACTCTACAGTGCTTCAGACAGAGGGAGGATATAATGCAAGTGCTTTTATGAGAATCAAGATTGCAGAACATCTGCGATATCTGCCGATGGGGTATTTCAATTCCAATAGTATCGGGGAAATTTCTTCCATTACAACCAATACAATGGAAATACTTGGCGATGTGGCTGCGAGAGTGGTTATGCTGACAATGCAGGGAATTCTGGAAACATCAATGATCATTCTTATGCTGTTTATTTTTGACTGGAGAATTGGACTGATAGCTGCAGCAGGAGTACTTATTTTCTTTGGGGTCAATTCTGTGATGCAGAATGCGGGTAAAAAAGATTCAGAGCAAAAAGTGGTATGCGATATGGAGCTTGTAAACCAGATCATGGAGTATCTGCAGGGAATATCAGAAGTTAAATCATATAACTTGCTTGGGAAACAGGCGAAAAGATTAAATGATGCAAATGAAGCATGTGAAAAGATCAATACAAAGATGGAAATGCTGTTTGTGCCCTATCATTTTCTGCAAAGTGTGATAACCAAAATTACAGGTGCTGTGATCGTGGCTTGCAGTGCATATTTTTATATTAATGGAACTATGAGTGCAGTTTATGCGATCGGTATGACAATTTCAGCATTTATGCTTTATGCCAGTCTGGAATGTGCAGGAAATTATTCATCTCTTTTACATGTGGTAAGCGTATGTGTAGATAAAGCAAATGCAATATTGGAGCTGGATACCATGGATATCGACGGTAAAGAAATACAGCCGGAAAATTACGATATCAGACTTTCTAATGTTTCGTTTTCTTATGACAAACGGAAGATCATTGATGATATATCGCTCTCTATTCCGCAGAAAACGACGACAGCAATCGTTGGACCATCTGGTGGAGGAAAATCAACACTTTGCAATCTGATTGCCAGGTTCTGGGATGTGGATTCCGGGGAAGTGACACTTGGAGGTGTGAATGTAAAAGACTACAGCATGAACAGTCTGATGAGTAATTTCTCATTTGTGTTTCAGTCGGTGTATTTGTTTGCAGACACCATTGAGAATAATATTAAATTCGGACGCCAGGATGCAAGTCATGAGGAAGTGGTGGAAGCGGCGAAGAAAGCATGTTGTCATGATTTCATCAGCAAACTTCCGAATGGATATGACACAGTGATCGGAGAAGGAGGAGCCACACTTTCCGGTGGTGAGAAGCAGCGTATTTCGATAGCCAGAGCGATTATGAAGGATGCGCCAATCGTCATATTGGATGAAGCAACGGCAAATGTTGATCCGGAGAATGAAAAGGAGCTGATGGATGCAGTAGATGCACTTACAAAGGAAAAAACGATTATTATGATTGCCCACAGATTAAAAACAGTCAGACATGCAGACCAGATTGTGGTTGTTGAAAAAGGAAGAATTGCACAGCAGGGAACACATGAGCAATTAATGAAACAGGAAGGTATTTATAAGAGATTTGTGGATGCAAGGCAGCAGGCGGTAAGTTGGAAACTGGTGCACTGAGAAATAATCTACAGTCGGTGAATATCCAAATTGAATTGTCTGAAAGAGATTTAATTTAAGTTTCGCTAAGTTTCACTTATATAGGCAGAATGAGGGATATTCAATAATGTAATATGAAAAAAGCACTGAAAACCGTTGGATTATGGGTTTTACAGTGCTTTTCCTTTTGCCAAAGAGGAAAAATGCAGTGAATTTAAGTTTTGCTACGTGTTGTGGATTTTAAGACATCTCACGTAAGGACGTTCTTTTCTGCATTGTCAGATGAAGGACTGGCACACAGTACGATCAAAGGTCTTTATGGCTTATTGAATCCCAGTTTTGAACTGACAGTGGAAGATGGGATTATCCGCAAGAATCCAGTAACAGGAACACTTGGAGATTATGGGGCTCCGGCAAAGGAGAAAGAAGCATTGACACTGGAACAGCAGGAAAAACTTTTGAAGTTTGTTGAACAGAGTAATGTGTATAAGCCTCATCTTCCAATGATGCAGGTTATGTTTGGGGCTTGCCTGAGAGTGAGTGAAACCATCGGCTTAACCTGGTCAGATGTGGATATGAAGAACAGGGAGATCCATGTAGGTGGACAGCTTGTGTATTATGAAGGTGATGACGGATATTGTTTCCATGATTCAGAAACCAAAACGGATGCAGGAATCAGAAATATTCCTATGACACAGATGGTATATGATGCGTTCCGTAAGCAGAGAGAACTGAACCTAATGTTTGGTTTACAGAGTAATGTTGAGATAGGTGGACGCAGTGGATTCATCTTTAATATAAAGCATGGACGTCCGATTATGCCAGCGGGAGTGAACAGCTTTCTGAAAAATATTGTTAATGCCTCATATAAAAACTTACTAAATTTCTGATTATCTTTTCATAAGTTGGTAAATGCCGATATATCCCGTATTTTAGGGCTTTATCGGTATTTTCTTTTTGGAAGATACCTTGCATAAGCTGGCATTTACCAGCATGAAAATGCAACCAAAAGTAGTAAATGAGTAGTAAATATAAGCTCCGATATTAACAAGCCAGTCTTTCCAGTTCCGCTTTTGCAGATTGAAATGTACCGTGTGCGTAATAGCCAAGTGTCATGGTTATGTTAGCGTGTCCCATGAGATATTGCAGGGTGTTTGGGTTCATTCCTCTATTTGCCATATTCGTACAATAAGTATGCCTGAATGAATGTGGTGTGATGTTCGGTAACTTATCCGTGTGATACTTGTTATATTTCTTAATCAATCCTCGCACCATACCCTCATAGTTTCCTGCAACTTTAGGCAAGCCCTCACGGTTTAAGAATAGGAAATTGCTGTAACCACCTACAATCAGCGGTTGTGCTTTTCCTCTGCTCTTTAGTATTCTTTGGATTGCTTGATAAGCCCGTTCTGTCAATGGAAGTTCCCGTTTTCCGTTTTTGGTCTTTGGTGTTTCAATATAGTAGCCTATTTCGCTATCTTTCAATAGCTGGTGGTCTATATTGAGTATTCTGTTCTGCATATCAATATGCGTCGTCAGTCCGCAAAATTCAGAAATACGAAGTCCCGTTTCCAGCAGAAGCACAACCTCATCATAATACTTGCTGTAAATCTTGTCCTTTTCCATAAAGGCAAGCAGGCGTTCTTCCTGCTCTGGTGTAAGGATAACTTTCTGCTCCGTATCATCTTCCAGAACATCACTTAGCTTAAATTCAAACGGGTTCTTTCTGATACAGTCGTCTTGTATCGCCATGTAAAATGACGCTTTCAAGGAACGCTTATAGTTATCAATCGTTTTATAGGCATATCCTTTTTCACTCATTCTGATAGCCCATTCTTTAGCGTCCGATTGCTTCACAGTATCAATCGCCCTCATACCCAACGGGTCGTTTTTCAGAGCGTTCATAAGATACTGTCGTCCTTTTTCAGTAGCCCTTTTGATGTTCTTTCTTTGGCTGTTCTTCTTGTCGTAGAGCTGGCAGACTGTCATTTTACCGCCGACTGTGTCGATACCGTCGTTAAGGTCTTTTTTTATCTGTGCTTCTTTTTCCCTCAACGATATATCATCACGCTTTCCAGCAGGTGTCTTGTCTGTCGGTACAAGTTTCCAAGAATAGACAAATTGTGGCTTTCCGTATATATCGGTATATTTATAAACGTATCTTCCGTCTTTTCGCTGGCTCTCTCCATTACGCAAATTGCGATTTTTACCGTCTTTTCGTTTTACATTAGACATAGTGTAAAGCTCCTTTCCGTCATGGAATGAGCCGTGATACGCTATATTTATTATACCATATCTACGGCTCAATGACATTAGATTTCGTCCAATGTATCTATGATTTTTTCAAATTGTTTTCGCTTAATCTGAATACGGTTACCGTTCACGATAACCCAGCCAGCGTCAATATTTTCTTCGGCTAATTTACGCAATTTCTTTTCGCCAATGCGGAAGTATTTGGACGCTTCTTCAATCGTCAGCGTATATTTTTCCCAGATAGGCACATCAGTATTGTTCATAATCTATGCACCCCCTTTACTGTGTGTCATTTTTTACAAGCAGGCAGACGGCTTTGGAAAGCTCCGTTAGTATCTCAACTATTCCCATTCTTGTGGGCAGAACCGCACCATGCGGACGTATCATTATTCTGTGAGGATAGGTCGTGGCAAAACGACTTTTCCAACAGTCGCTCTCGGATCACTGCGTGGGTCGCTCGCTTTCTTTTGAAAAGGTCGTGGCGTACAGTCCCCGTGGCTCGCTATCTCACAAACGTATCTGTCTGCTTTATTCAGTTGTCAAAGAGCTGTGGCGAAAGCGTGTTGCTTTCATGTAAAAGCAGGGGCAGAGCAGGAAAGAGGGGATTGAACAAATCATGCTCTGCGGTTACTGCTTGTTATTCTTCGGTTTCTAAAGGAATATCAAAGTCCAAAATCATTTTGATAAGTGCTTCTCTGATACGTCCTTTTAATTCCATGTCTACGACTATGCAGACATTACCATATTTGTCGTAGAACGGACGCAAACAACATTTTGATATGTACGGGTCATACAACGCCAGTATCTTTTCAATCGCATTTACGTTGCCGTCCACAGCCGACGAAATAAGGTAAAATGACGGGCGTGTGTTATTCATCATTCATGTTCTCCTTTAATTTTTTCTTGATTTCTTCAAGTGAGTTCTTCCTACTGCGGAACGACGTTGAACGGTTAATCTTTAATCTGTCGCCGATTTCTGTATCGCTCATGCCTAAGAAGAAATACATCAACAAGATTTCTCTGTCTTTTTCAGACAGATACTTAATCGCTTCTGCTAAATCATCATCAAGGACACGAACCTCAATACCACATACATCAAAGGCGGTATAATCGCTTTCGTATTCGTCCCAGACTGCCAGCTTTTCTACGACGATTTCTGGAAGTTCACAATAGGAAATTTCCTTATTTCTTCGTCGCTTTAATTCTTTGCGATAATTACGGACAATGCCTTTCACTACACGTTTGAGCTTGCAGTCAAATTGACATTGTATTGTCTTTTGGAAGTCCGACGGTTTCATATCATCACACCCCCTTTCCGTTATGACGTGAAAAGTGTTTATCCCTCTTTCCGCACCATATCTGTACAGCAAGGTGTGATTTGTTGCATGATTTTGAAAAAAAATGAAAAAATTTTTTCGGGTACAAAAAAAGCCCGCACAAAACATATAGTCTGTACGAGCTATTAAAGCTGTGAGATATTCAGTTGTTAATAAAATGCTGTTAGGTAGTGTATGACCGTATAAGATTATGCTTAAAACTTTCCATGACACAAGCCCCCTTACAGCACTTGATTTCTATTAAACTTTTGTCTTTTTTGTAATCTTGTAAATATATTCTTCTGGAGTAGGGCGTTTATTTCCAAAATACTTTCTGAAATTCTCCTGCACTTCTGGGTCGGTGCTGTTCATAGCTTCATCAATCGTCGCTTCAATATCAGCTCGAACATCAGCTAATGACACACCGCCAGCTTTTGCACCAGCTTTCAATGCTTTTTTAATATCTCGTTTTTTAAGTCCTATCATAGTATTACCTCGTCACAATTTACTGAATGTTTTAGAAATGTTTTTCAAAATGCTTATATAGAATAATCCCTAAAAATGTTTGCAGTAGGAATAAACCAAATATAATGCCTATAATCCATGCTTCAATATGAAGTAACGCAAGTACAAAAGCAACAAACAAGTACACGAAAGTCATTAACTGATATACTAAAGAACCAGCTTTCATTCTTAAAAATATTTTTCTTTCATCAACATTATTGATGTGATTTTCTCTATTTATATTTTGTAATTTTTCTTTATTTTTTGGCATTTCATAATAACAAATTTTCAATAATTGAACACCAGAAGCAAAAGCTAAACCGAACCCCATTGCGTAAAAAAGTGTAGCGTAATAATCAGTATCAATAACGAAATATCCAAAACATATAAAGATTATACCTATAATAATCTCAATGATAAATGATAATTTTTTCTTCATTGTTAATTCCACCTTTCAAAAGACTACATTTTCTGTATTAAAAAAATCGTTTTATGGTTGTT
>NZ_QULJ01000015.1:0-35549 GCF_003481505.1 Clostridium sp. OM05-5BH
GTAGGTTCGAGTCCTACTCGGGGAGTTTTAATTTAATATCTGGCCCCATGGTCAAGCGGTTAAGACATCGCCCTTTCACGGCGGTAACACGAGTTCGAATCTCGTTGGGGTCATTTATGGCGACATAGCCAAGTGGTAAGGCGTGGGTCTGCAACACCCTGATCACCAGTTCAAATCTGGTTGTCGCCTCTGAGGAATCATCGAAAGATGGTTCCTTTTTTTATGCCTGAAAAGCCGTATTTTACAAGGATTTTCGGGATTTCAACTGTTTGATTCGCTGTGAAGTAAGATGGCGCTATCGGATTTTCGCATCTTCTGCTATAATAGAATCATTCAAGAAACGGCATTTTAACATAGCCGCGACAAAATTATTTTATAATATGGAGGAAGCGAAAATGGCAGAAAAATTACAGGAATACAGCCTGACCTGGGAAGTAACGGATGAGATGACGGCAAAGCGAATCGGAAGCGCAGGTTCCCAAATTTTGTCTACTCCGAATATGGTGGCCCTGATGGAGGCGGCAGCGCTGGAACTGGCGAAATCGTATCTGGAGGAAGGACAGACGACGGTCGGAGCGGAGATTCACTGCCGCCATCTGGCGCCGACGCCGGTGGGAATGAAGGTAACAGCGACTGCAAAACTCCGCAGCATTGAGCGCCGGAAAATGTGGTTTGATATTGAAGTAAACGATGAGAAGGGCAAATGCGGCGAAGGGTCCCATCTGCGGATCATGGTAAATTCAAAGGCGATGAGCGACAAGGCAGCGAGCAAGGCGGAATAAGGAGTATCAGGTTTAAGTATCATGCACGGATTTTGCCGTTCTGGAATAAGGGGGAGCGGCAAAATCAGTTTGTGGTATGCCATGCGTGTGAATAGAGATAAAGAAAGGTTACTGGTCACGTGTGTGTGCAGTAACATAGAAAGAGAGGCAGCGGTGCGGACAGAAACGATAGGGTGGATCATTGGCATTTTGATTGCGGCAGCGCTTGTCTGGTGGATTTACCGCAAAATAAAGAGGAAAATACGGCAGCTGGCGAGTACGCCGGAGGTACAGGTGTTTCGGTATGTGGCAAAGCATTTATCGGAAGGTGATTTGACGCAGCCAGACGCATCCAAACCGCGTTCGCTGGCGGGAATGGACCGGCTGTGCCTGCCGCAGATTGCAAAAGATTTCCCGGAGTTTAACTGGAGCGAGTGGAAGACTCAGATCGAGACAGAATTGAGAAAAAAACTGGAAAAAGAGTATCAGAAGGTACATATCCACCGGACGGTCATCAGCCGCTATCAGAAGGAAAAAGGACTCTGCCGGATTCTGTGTGAGTCGGCGGTCGAGTATGAGGAAATGACTGAATATGAGAAAACGCCTGAGATGCAGTCAGAACTGCATTCGAATCTGATTCAGACAGTTTATGAGACGGAACTGGTGTATGTCTATGAGGATGCGAAAACAGCAGGGGCAGCGGTTTCGCTTATCTGTCCAAACTGCGGTGCACCGATTCAGAAGCTGGGGTTGAAAAAGTGTGAATATTGTGGTTCCGTGTTGGAAGTCCAGAATAAGAAGGCGTGGAGACTGCTGGAGATGCGGGAAAAGTAAGCGGGTGATCTCACGGTAGAATCCGGTGATGGGGAGAGAATGCTCCCAGATAAATTGCAGAAGAGTTTTATATGGGGGCAGGAGCTTCCTGATGGCTGCCGCGAAAGCGGACAACCATGCAGGTAGTTTCCTGCCATTTGTCTGTGCCCGGAACGGAGGGAGCTTTCAGCGAAATGCCGACACCAACCGTTCCAAGCCAGACCGCTGTTTCCGTCAGAGGCTTGTTGAACTGGCGGATGGAAGTTTTAAGATCCAGATGGGAATGCAGCATTTATTCTGTTTCAACTGGATGTAAATTCATAACCAGCTTTTCCGGATGCCGCCTAATCCACCGCAATGCAATCAGGCAGATGGCAACGGAGATGAGAGATCCGATCGGCGCTGCGAGTCCCATCGGATACAGTGTTTCTGGGAAATAGCGGCAGGCAAGCCATGCCAGCGGGATGCGCGCTACCACGATCGAGATGCAGTTGTGCAGGAACGACAGCCCGGACAGTCCGCAGGCGCAGAAGAAACCGCTGCAGCAGAAATGGATACCGGCGATCATGCAGTCCAGCACATAGCTCTTCATATACTGGGTTCCGAGCCGGACAACCTCTGCCTCATCAGTAAAGAGGGAGACGGCGGCACCGGCAGCAAACTGCATGGCAATTGCGATGATCAGCCCGAAAGAAAATGTGATGCAGATCGCGTAGCGCAGCGTCTGACGGGCACGCTCAGGTTTTCCGGCGCCCAGGTTTTGAGCGGAGAGGGCGGAAACCGTGGAGAGAAGCGAGGATGGAACCAGAAACAGGATTCCGATCAGCTTTTCAACGATTCCGACCGCCGCCGCATCATTTAATCCGCGCTGGTTGGCAAACATGGTAATAACCAGAAAAGAAACCTGTATAAAGCCGTCCTGAACTGCAACTGGGATTCCGACCTGCAGGATGGAGGCTATGGTAGTCTTATGTGGATGGAGGTCACGGAGACGAAAACCCGGAAACATCCGTTTTTTAATGATTACGACCAGGGCGATCAGGACACTGCACATCTGTGACAGGGTCGTGCCGAGCGCCGCGCCGGACGGACCGAGCGAAAACACGCCCATTAAAAGGTAATCAAGCGCAATATTGATAATACAGGCGATTGCAACGAAATACATCGGACTTTTGGAGTCGCCCATGCCGCGGAAAATAGAGCTGATGATATTGTAGGCGGTGATGAACGGGATGCCGGCAAAGCAGATCATCAGATATGCCGCGGTGCCGTTTACCGCTTCCTCCGGGACAGACAGGAGCCTGATAATGCCGTGAACCGCCGTCAGCAGAAGTCCGGTCAGAAGAATGGACAGACCTGCAAATAAGGAAATCGTGTTACCGATGCCGCGCGCCGCAAGCTTCCGGTCACCCGCGCCGACCGCGCGTCCGATGAGAACCGTTGCGCCCATCGCCAGACCAACGATCATAACCGTCAGCATATGCATGACCTGACTGCCGACCGAGACCGCCGTCGTCCCATCCACGCCTCCAAACTGCCCGATAATAAACAGATCTGCCATGCCGTAGAGTGTCTGCAAAAAATAAGATAACAAGTATGGCAAGGAGAAATAGATAACTGTTTTCAGCACACTGCCGGAGGTGAGATTCTTTTCCATGAATAAATCCTCGTCTTTCTGGTAAAAATAGATGACTCTGCCGTCGGCCGTCAGAAAGAAAACGCCGCATAAATCATTTTCTGAGTATAGTTTATCAGAAATAACTATAATGTCTACAATAATTATAGAGTCAAGGGAAGAAAATCCTTGTTTTTAAGTAGGAAATTTGTGGTATAATATGAGCACTTAGCGAGGTGTTTTCGAGCTTAGTGCGAGTCATACCTAAATACTTAATGAAGCCAAGCCAAAGGCGATAGCTGAATTTAGTATTTATGGTATAATATGAGAAGGCAAATAAAACCCACTTTGATTTTACACAGGAGGTTTCATGAGTTTAGAGTTTAAAAAAATTGAAGTTAACAGTATCCAGGAGATGCTTCCGTTTTACGCGATGCGCCACAATATGACGTGCGACAGCGTATTTCTGGAGAGCTATGTCTGGAAAGATTATTATAATGTCCGCTATGCAATCTGGGAAAATAAGGCGCTTTTATGGCTGATGGAGAATGAAGGACGTTGTTTTTCCGCGATGCCGCTGTGCCGGGAGGAAGACCTGCCGGGGGCGTTTGCGGCGATTGAGGAGTATTTTAATGAAGAACTGGGATATCCGCTGGTTATCAATCTGGCGGATGAGTATGCAGTGAAATATTTAAATCTGCCGGAGGACAAATATCTGGTGGAAGAGCAGGTCGATTCGAGGGATTATCTCTACAACGGCGACGCGATGCGTTCCCTGGCGGGAAAGAAACTGCATAAGAAGAAAAACCGCGTCAACGCATTTAAGCGCGAATATGAGGGGCGCTATGAGTACCGCCGTCTGTGTTGTTCGGACAGCCACGATGTCTGGGTTTTTCTGGACCGCTGGAGACAGCAGAAGGGCGAGGAGGTCGAGGAACATCTCGATTATGAGGTAAAGGGCATTCATGATATTCTGAAAAATTGTTCAGAATTCAGCATCCACATGGGCGGCGTGTATATCGACGGTCAGATGGAGGCATTTACGATCGGAAGCTACAATCCGGTGGAACATATGGCGGTTATCCATATTGAGAAGGCAAACCCGGAGATCAACGGTCTGTACCAGTTTATCAACCAAGAGTTCCTGATAGAGGAATTTCCTGAGGCTGAGTGGGTCAACCGCGAGGACGATATGGGCTTAGAGGGACTCCGGAAGGCGAAAATGACGTATTATCCGGCGGATTATGCACGCAAATATCTGGTAGAACAGCTGTTAAACGGCAGCAAGGGCTATCACTGGGCGGAGCAGATCGCCAATACGACGGCGGGAAGTGTGCTGACGTATCTGGATGCGGAGGATAAGGACGAGACGAAGCATCTCTGGCATATGTGTTTCCCGGAAGATTCGGAGAGTTTTATCGAGTATTATTATAAGGAAAAGACGAAGGATAACGAGATTCTGGTGAAAAAGGATAATGGACTTCTGATTTCGATGGTGCAGTACAATCCGTATGCGGTGAAGCTGCGTGGACGCCTCTGGAAGCTCGATTATCTGGTCGGAGTAGCAACCGAGGAGAGCCGCCGCCGCGAGGGACATTTCCGGGACGTATTTGTGAAAATGCTTCACGACGAGGAGGCAGCCGGAAAGCCGATCACGTATCTGGTTCCGGTCAACCCGGCTGTGTATGCACCGATGGGATTTACCTTCATCGGAAATGTGGCATCCTATGAGCTGACCGAGGAGGCGAAACAGACGCTGACGCGCACGGTGTGCCAGGATACGCCGGAGGACTGCGGGCGGGCTGCCGTCTATATGGAACAGTGGCTGGGCGCACGGTATGAGATGTATACGCGCCGGGATGCGGCGTATGTGAGCCGTCTCATCAAGGAGCTGGCTTCTGAAAATGGCACGTTGGAATTCCTGGAACAGGACGGCAGGCTGGTTGGCCTGGATGCCTACTGGGGCTGGGAAGTCCGTGAACATCGGCTTTTGTATGCGGAGGACGCATACACGGTCAAGACGGGCGAGAAGCCGTGGAATATGGCGCGCCTGACGAATATCGGGGCGCTGCTGGCGGCATTTGGCTTAAAACAGGCAGAGCAGCAGGGAGAAGAAAAACGTATGCTCACACTGGGCATCCGTATGAATGATCCGATTCTGGAAATGAACAACGGTGAGTTTGTCTGGACGATTGGGGAGACAGGTTCCAGCCTGAAGGCGCGGAAACCGGAGCCGGATACCTGCGGCTGCACGGAAAATGTTTCCATATGGCTGGAGACGAAGCCGGAAGAGCTGGTGAGCTGGCTGTTTGGCTGCCGGAAAGCGGAAGAAATCTGGGACGGACAGCTTGAAAATAAGGGGCTGGCAGAGATTCTGGCACAGGTGGATACGGTGAACGGCGTGTATCTGGATGAGATCGTGTAGAGTGCGTGCTGTAATTGTATAGGATAGAGAATGTGCTGATTTCATGTAAACTAATAGCAACCGCTTTTATGTTTTCAGAAAAAGGAGAGGAGAGTGCGTCAGATGGGAGAGACAGACACATTAAAAAAATGGATTAATGAGTCAAATTATATTGTATTTTTTGGCGGGGCGGGTGTTTCGACCGAGAGCAATATCCCGGATTTTAGAAGCACGGACGGGCTGTACCATCAGGAGTATGACTATCCGCCGGAAACGATTTTAAGCCACAGCTTTTATATGAGAAAGCCAGAGGAATTTTACCGGTTTTACCGCAATAAGATGCTGTTCCCGAATGCAAAGCCGAACCGGGCGCATCTGGCGCTGGCGAAGCTGGAGCAGGAAGGAAAGCTGAAAGCGGTTATTACCCAGAATATCGACGGGCTGCACCAGGCAGCAGACAGCAAAGAGGTGCTGGAGCTGCACGGATCGGTGCTCCGCAACCATTGTACGCGCTGCGGCAGGTTTTACGGATTGGATGATATTTTGAAGATGAAGGGCGTGCCGAAGTGCGGCTGCGGCGGCGTGATCAAGCCGGATGTCGTGCTGTATGAGGAAGGACTGGACAATGAGGTAATTGAGCGGTCAATTGCCCATATCCGCAAGGCAGATATGCTGATCATCGGCGGCACCTCGCTGGTGGTGTACCCGGCAGCGGGGCTGATTGATTATTATCATGGAAATAAACTGGTTCTGATCAATAAATCAGCGACCTCGCGCGATGGTCAGGCGGATCTGGTTATCAGCGACAGCATCGGGAAGGTGCTGGGGGACGCGGTCGGAGTATAAGGTAGTAACAGGGGAGAGAGGAAATGGTATACGAGGTTGGAGATATTGTAAAACTCAAAAAGCCGCACCCGTGCGGCAGCCATGAGTGGGAGATCCTGCGGGTCGGCGCGGATTTCCGTTTGAAATGTGCCGGCTGCGGGCATCAGGTGATGATGGCACGACCATTGGTAGAAAAGAGTACCAGAGGACTGAAAAAAGCGGGAGAGAAGTCCGAATAAGAGCGGCGGGTGGGCGTACAGATGCAGGCAGCTTCATGATCTGGCAGTCAGTAAAAGAATGCAGTAAGAAGGGGCAGAAAGCCCGGAAAAAACGAGAAAATTTACATAGAAAATCTCGAAAAAGTGCTTGCCAAGCCGTTCCTTTTTTGGTATCATAGATATTCGGTAATATATAACACAAAAATCCTTACTCCCTGCTGGAGTCAGGGGGTCAGTGACCACAAGGAGGTAAGAAAGAGCATGAACAAATATGAATTAGCAGTTGTTCTTAGCGCAAAACTCGAGGACGAAGAGAGAGCCGCAGCGATGGAGAAAGTAACAGGTTACATCACACGTTTCGGCGGTACAGTAACTGACATTGATGAATGGGGCAAGAAGAGACTTGCTTACGAGATTCAGAAAATGAAAGAAGGATTCTACTACTTCGTACATTTCGAGTCTGATTCCGTATGCCCGAATGAGGTGGAGAACCACATCCGCATCATGGAGCCGGTTATCAGATACTTATGCGTAAGACAGGATGCGTAAGAGTAGATAAAGAAAGAGTGATCGTATGAATAAAGTAATTCTGATGGGCAGATTAACGAGAGATCCGGAAGTGAGATACTCTCAGGGCGAGAGAGCTATGGCAATCGCCAGATACACGCTGGCAGTAGACCGCAGAGGCCGCAGAGGCGGAAACGGAGACGACAGCGCACAGACAGCGGATTTCATTCCGTGTGTTGCATTTGACAGAGCAGGCGAATTCGCTGAGAAGTATTTTCATCAGGGAACCAAGCTCGTAGTAACCGGAAGAATTCAGACTGGCAGCTATACCAATCGTGACGGCCAGAAAGTATATACGACAGAAGTGATTGTAGAGGATCAGGAATTTGCAGAGAGCAAGAATGCGGCATCTGGCAACAGCGACGGCGGTTACCGTCCGGCAGAGCGCCCGGCTCCGTCCAGCGCAATCGGCGATGGATTCATGAATATTCCTGATGGAGTAGAAGACGAAGGCCTTCCGTTCAACTAGGTTCGGGAATCGGTCCCCCGGCGGACGGAGTGCGCGAGAGCGCCATCAGGCTGATGTGTGTGAAGGAGGAAAGACCAATGGCATTCAATAAAGGCGATAAAACAGACGCTTCCAAGATCAGAAGAGGCGGTATGCGTAGAAGAAAAAAAGTTTGTGTATTCTGCGGCGAGAAGAACGGCGAAATCGATTACAAAGATACAAATAAATTAAAAAGATACGTATCCGAGAGAGGAAAAATCCTTCCGAGACGTATCACTGGCAACTGTGCTAAACATCAGAGAGCTCTGACTGTAGCTATCAAGAGAGCAAGACATCTGTCCCTGATGCCGTATGTTTGCGAGTAATCCTTGTAAAATAAGGTTTTTTTAAGGGTAAAAGAAGATTTTTACTCAAATTTCACTCAATTATTGAGGATAAAAATGATTGGGATTCCATGTGAGAGATCATGTGGGATCCCTTTTTGTATAATAGGAAATTCCATGGAATTCCCTATTACACAAAAAGACAAATTTCAAAAATAAGTGCTTTACAAAGACACTTTAGTATGCTAATATGGTAGCATATTAAAAAGCGAGACGGAAACCGGCAAAGGGAGAACGGCTTCCACTGTCTGAAAATGAGGAGGACACTAATTATGAAAAAGAGATTTGTGAGCGCAGCGCTGGCTGCAGTAATGGCACTTTCCATGACCGCATGTGGCAGCAGCAACAGCGCAGCAGAGACAACCGCAGCAGACACAGAGGCGGCTGAGAGCCAGGCAGAGGAAACCACCGCAGAAGAGGCGAAGACAACCGACGGCGGCACTCTGATTGTTGGCTTCGATCAGGATTTCCCGCCGATGGGATTTGTAGGCGATGACGGCGAGTACACCGGATTTGACCTGGAGCTGGCACAGGAAGTTGCAAAACGTCTGGGTCTGGAATATAAGGCACAGCCGATTGCCTGGGATTCTAAAGATATGGAGCTTGAGTCCGGCAATATCGACTGCATCTGGAATGGATTTACGATGACAGGTCGTGAGGATGATTACACCTGGACTGAGCCGTACATGGCAAACCAGCAGGTATTTGTCGTAGCCAATGATTCGGATATCAACAGCCAGGCGGATCTGGCAGGCAAGATCGTAGAGGTTCAGGCAGATTCTTCCGCAGAGGCAGCTTTAAAAGAGGCACCGGAACTGACCGCTACTTTCAAGGAGCTTCTGACAACCGCTGATTACAACACCGCATTCATGGATCTGGAGCAGGGCGCCGTTGATGCCATTGCGATGGACGTAATCGTAGCAGGCTATCAGATTCAGCAGAGAAACGCTGATTTCAAGATTCTGGACGATTCCCTTTCTGAGGAAGAATACGGCGTAGGCTTCAAGAAGGGCAACACCGAGTTAAGAGATAAAGTTCAGAGCACTCTGGAAGAGATGGCAGAGGATGGAACCTTACAGGAAGTTTCTGAGAAATGGTTTAGCAAGGACGTAACTACCGTCGGCAAATAGTAATTAATCGTTGATTGTAAAAACGAAACATTATTAAATAATAGGAATAGGGACGGCTGTGAATGATTTCATGGCAGTCCCCATTCGCGGTTTATGTGTTTAACTGTGAAGTCACAGCACATTCCGTTACCGGGCACGTATGCGTGAACAGTAACGAATCTACATTTTAGAAAGCAGGTATGGAATAATTATGGGTAAGATGACACTCCAGCAGATGATTACACAGCTTGCGGGTGGTATGGCAGTCAGCACACAGATTTTTGTGATCACACTGCTATTTTCACTTCCGTTAGGACTCGTGATCGCGTTCGGGCGTATGTCGAAGAACAAGCTGATCCAGACGATTGTAAAAGTATATATTTCGATTATGCGAGGCACGCCGCTGATGCTGCAGCTCATGGTGGTGTATTTTGGACCGTATTATCTGTTCCGCATCAAAGTCGGCAGCAGTTACCGTCTGTGGGCTACCTTCATCGGTTTTGTCATTAACTATGCGGCATATTTTGCCGAGATTTACCGCAGCGGCATCCAGTCGATGCCGGTCGGACAGTATGAGGCAGCGGAGATTCTGGGTTATGGAAAGGCACAGACCTTCTTCAAGATCATCCTGCCGCAGGTAATCAAGCGGATTCTTCCGTCGGTGACGAATGAGGTCATCACGCTGGTAAAAGATACGTCTCTGGCGTTTACGTTGAGCGTGGCGGAGATGTTCTCAATCGCCAAGGCGCTGGCGGCATCCCAGACGAATATGATGCCGTTTGTGGCAGCAGCCGTCTTTTACTATATTTTCAATCTGGTTGTGGCAGTTGCAATGGAATGGATTGAGAAAAAGCTGGATTATTACCGATAGAAGCGGGAGGAATGTGGAAAATGAACCTGTTAGAATTAAATCATGTGGAAAAATCATTCGGCGATCTGTCGGTTTTAAAGGATATTTCACTGAGTGTGAGCGAGGGCGAGATCGTGTCCATCATCGGACCGTCCGGCTCGGGTAAATCGACGCTTCTGCGCTGCGCGACGATGCTGGAGACGATGGACCACGGCGAGATCGTATATTTAGGAAAGAGAGCAGCCTGGACGGGCGCGGATGGCAAGGTCAGCTATGCGGATAAGAAGGACATGAAGGAGATCCGTAGCCAGTACGGTCTGGTATTCCAGAATTTTAACCTGTTTCCGCACTATTCTGTGCTGAAAAATATCACAGACGCGCCGATCCATGTGCAGAAGCGCGACAAGGAGACGGTTTATAAAGAGGCGCGCGAGCTTCTGAAAAAAATGGGTCTGGAGGATAAGGAGGACTATTATCCGTACCAGCTCTCCGGCGGTCAGTGCCAGCGTGTGGCGATCGCCCGTGCATTGGCACTGAATCCGAAGATTCTGTTTTTCGACGAGCCGACCTCCGCACTAGATCCGGAGCTGACGGGAGAAGTATTGAAGGTTATTAAGTCGTTAGCGGATCTGCACATCGCGATGGTGATTGTTACCCATGAGATGGCGTTTGCGAAAGATATTTCCCACCGCGTGATCTTCATGGCAGACGGACTCATCGTCGAGGAGGGCGCGCCGGAGAAGGTGTTTGCTTCGGATAATGAGAGAACGAAGAGCTTTTTGGGACGGTATGGGAAGATTCTGTAAGAAATAATTAGGAAAATGGAAGATGGGCGTTGCTGGTTTTGGAGTGGAAAATCGGCGACGCCCGTTTTTTATGGGGAAGCATTTTATGGGGAAGCATATAAGTGTTATTTGCAATTTTACAGTAAATGTGATACGCTTTTATCAAGTATTCCGATTTGCGAGGCAGTAGATACCTTTCAAAAAGGAATGGAACAGAAATAATCGAGTGTTCCGGTGATGCTGGAAGTGGTGAAAAGCGATGCTGACGTTTGAGACGGGTCTTGAAGGAAAGGGGAGCGGTTCATGGAGATTCGTATACCCTTTTTGAGATGGATGGAGTCCGCGTCTGCGCGGGCTCTTTTTGATCCATTTGCTCTATAGAAAGGCGGGGCTGGAAAAAGTGGTGCCTGTGGATGGAAGATTTTGCAGGACAGGATCGCAGCATGGTTTTTAGCGGAGATATTTGAAATGGTATCTGTTGTAGAGAAAAATTTGGACAGATAAACAGGAAGATATGAGGGAAAAACATGGAGACAGAATCAAGAGTTGCCGTGATCGGTATTGTGGTCGATCAGACGGGAGATACGGAAGAGTTGAATAAGGTACTGCATCAGTACGGGCAGTATATCGTAGGGCGGATGGGGATTCCTTACCACAAACGGAACGTGAATATTATCAGCGTCGTGATTGACGCGCCGGGTGATGTGATCAGTGCGCTGTCCGGGAAGCTGGGGATGCTGCGGGGGATTTCTTCGAAGGCGCTGTATTCGAAGGCGCCGGAAGCACAGGAATGAAAACGAGGTGACGGAATGGCAGATTTTACACGCGCGGGGCTTCGACCGTCTGACTGGTGGCGGGAGGCGGTCCGTCCAGGCGCTGAACAGATAGAAACGATTACAGAATTAAAGAGATTGATTGACCGTCTGGAAGCGGGGGAGTCCCTGACGGAGGATGAGTGGGTCAGTCTGATCGAGGGACGTTCACCGGAGCTGGCGGACTACCTCTTTGAAAAAGCGCGCTGCATCCGGGAAAGAGAGTACGGAAAAGCGGTGTATGTGCGGGGACTCATTGAGTGCAGCAATTATTGCAAAAACGACTGTCTTTATTGCGGCATCCGAAGGAGCAACCGAAATGCAAGCCGGTACCGCCTGAGTCGGGAGGAGATTCTTTCCTGCTGTGAGAATGGTTATCAGCTGGGATTCCGCACCTTTGTTTTGCAGGGCGGTGAGGATCCGGCGATGACGGACGACTGGGTGATGGAGATGGTGCAGGCGATCCGGGCAGGATTTCCAGATTGTGCGATTACTTTGTCGCTCGGAGAAAAGAAGTATGATACGTTGAAACGCTGGAAAGAGGCAGGGGCGGACCGGTATCTGCTGCGCCATGAGACGGCGGACGCGTGCCATTACGCGAGCCTGCATCCGGCAGAGATGTCATTTGAACACCGGATGCAGTGCCTGGGTGATTTAAAGGCGCTTGGATATCAGACCGGATGCGGTTTTATGGTCGGTTCGCCGCACCAGACGGCGCGCTGTCTGGCGAGAGATATGCGTTTTATCGAAGAACTGGATCCGGAAATGGTGGGAATCGGTCCGTTTATTCCGCAGCATGACACTCCGTTTGGCGGGGAGGCGGCGGGAACGTTGGAAGAGACATTGTTTCTTTTAGGGCTGCTTCGCCTGCTGAAGCCGAAAGTGCTGCTTCCGGCGACGACGGCGCTCGGAACGATTCACCCGATGGGGCGCGAATTGGGGATTCTGGCAGGCGGAAACGTCGTGATGCCGAACCTGTCTCCGGTCGGGGTGCGCGCCAAATATATGCTTTATGACAATAAAATCTGCACGGGAGACGAGGCGGCGGAGTGCGTCAGCTGCATGAAACGGCGCATGGAAAGCATCGGGTACGAGGTAGTCGTCGACCGGGGAGATTATAAGGGGTAAAAGCCTGCGATTTGGTTTGTTGGCATCGAAAGATGCTTACAGATAAATAAACTGACGGGGAAGGAGGCGATTGGCGGCTGGTTATGCTGGCATTTTTGAAATTGAAAATGCCGGAGGAAAACATGGCAGCTATCATCCTGACCTGTAAGAAAAGGAGAAGAGACTATGAGTTACAATTACAACCCATCATCCAAAAAGGCAGAGGAATTTATCAACCATGAGGAAATTTTAGAGACTCTTTCCTATGCCGAGAAGAACAAAAACAATGTGGAACTGATCGATCAGATTCTGGCGAAGGCGCGGCTTCGAAAAGGGCTGAGCCACCGCGAGGCGGCAGTGCTTCTTGACTGCGAGATCCCGGAAAAGGTGGAGGAGATCTTTGAGCTGGCGCGCCAGATCAAGCAGGATTTCTACGGAAACCGGATCGTCATGTTTGCGCCGCTGTATCTGTCGAATTACTGCGTGAATGGCTGCGTGTACTGTCCATATCACATGAAAAACAAGCACATTGCCAGAAAGAAGCTGACGCAGGAGGAAATCCGCCGGGAGGTAATTGCGCTTCAGGATATGGGACATAAACGTCTGGCGCTGGAGACGGGCGAGGATCCGGTCAACAATCCGATTGAATATGTGCTGGACAGTATCAAGACAATTTACAGTATCAAGCATAAAAACGGGGCGATCCGCCGGGTCAATGTCAATATTGCGGCGACGACGGTGGAGAATTACCGGAAGCTGAAAGAGGCGGGAATCGGAACGTACATCCTGTTCCAGGAGACGTACCATAAGGAGAGCTATGAGCGCCTGCATCCGACGGGACCAAAGCACAATTACTGTTATCACACGGAGGCGATGGACCGCGCGATGGAGGGCGGTATCGACGATGTAGGAATCGGCGTTTTATTTGGTCTGGAGTTGTACCGGTATGAATTTGCAGGACTTTTGATGCACGCGGAACATCTGGAGGCAGTTTTTGGTGTTGGTCCGCACACCATCAGTGTGCCGCGCATCCGCCGGGCGGACGATATCGACCCATCGACCTTTGACAACGGCATCAGCGACGATATTTTTGAGAAGATCGTAGCCTGCATCCGGGTGGCAGTTCCGTACACGGGCATGATTATCTCAACAAGAGAGAGCAAAGCCTGTCGGGAGCGGGTGCTGCGGCTGGGCGTATCGCAGATCAGCGGCGGTTCCCGCACCAGTGTCGGCGGATATGCAGAGGAAGAGCCGGAGGAGGAAAATTCGGCGCAGTTCGATGTGAGCGACAACCGGACACTCGACCAGGTGGTCCGCTGGCTGATGGAATTAGGCTATATCCCAAGCTTCTGTACGGCGTGCTACCGGGAAGGACGGACGGGCGACCGCTTTATGAGCCTGTGCAAGAGCGGGCAGATTCAGAACTGTTGTCATCCGAATGCGCTGATGACGCTCAAGGAGTATCTGGAAGATTATGCGGCGCCGGGGACGAAAGAGATTGGAGAGAAGCTGATTCAGGCGGAGATCGGTTCGATTCCGAAAGAAAAAGTGCAGGAGATCGTGAGAAAAAATCTGGTTGAAATTGAAAAGGGGCAGCGGGATTTCAGGTTTTAACTAAATCAGGAGGATCAAAATGGGAATGAATGAGACGCCGTCCGGCGAGCGGGTACATATCGCGTTTTTTGGACGGAGAAATGCGGGAAAATCGAGTCTGGTCAATGCGGTGACCGGGCAGGAGCTGGCGATCGTGTCGGACATCCGGGGGACGACGACCGATCCGGTCTATAAATCGATGGAGCTTCTGCCGCTCGGTCCGGTGGTTATCATCGACACGCCTGGAATCGACGATGAGGGCGAGCTGGGCTTAAAGAGAGTTGGCAAGACTCGTCAAGTCTTAAATAAGGCGGATCTGGCAGTCCTGGTGGTGGATGCGGTGGAAGGAATCAGCAGCTGGGAAGAAGAGATGATCCGGCTGTTTGAGAAGAAGGAAATCCCGTATCTGGTGGTTTACAATAAGATGGATTTGCTGACGGGAAAATCGGAACAGGAATCTGCTGTGAAACATACCGCCTATGTGAGTGCCCGGACGAGAGAAGGAATCCAGCAGTTAAAAGAGCAAATGGCACGCCTTATGTCGCAGGAGACGGATGAAAAACGGCTGGCGGCTGATTTAGTAAAGCCGCTTGATACGGTAATTCTGGTTGTTCCGATTGACAAGGCGGCGCCGAAGGGGCGGCTGATTCTGCCGCAGCAGCAGGTCATCCGGGATCTGCTGGACATCGGTGCGATGCCGTTTGTCTGCCGGGAAAGTGAACTTTCGGAGACGTTTGCAAAATTGAAAGAAAATCCGGCATTGGTAATCACGGACAGCCAGGTATTTCCGCTGGTAGACCGGCTGACGCCGCCGCAGGTGCGTCTGACTTCCTTTTCCATTTTGTTTGCGCGGTATAAGGGGGATCTGAAACAGGCGGCAGAGGGCGCAAAAGCGCTGGAAATGATACAGGACGGAGATCCGATCCTTATTTCCGAGGGCTGTACGCATCATCGCCAGTGCGGTGACATCGGCACGGAGAAGCTGCCGGCTTGGATCCGTCAGTACACGGGAAAAGCGCCGGAGTTTCATTTTACATCGGGGACGGAATTTCCAGAGGATGTGTCCGGCTATAAGCTGATCGTTCATTGCGGCGGCTGTATGCTGAATGCGCGGGAGATGAAGAGCCGTCTTCGCAGCGCTGTCGATCAGGAGATCCCGATGACCAATTATGGGATTTTGATTGCCTATATGAAGGGAATTTTGAAACGGAGCATGGGGGCACTGGAGCCGATCAGGTAGGAAATTTTTAATGGATTTTTGCGCGTGGCTGTGAAGATACTGAACAGTTACGAAACTTAGAAATAAAGGCTGACAAAGCTGCTGGACGATGGGAATGCCTGTCGGACAGCAGCTTTGTTTCATAGGAAATTCCCTATTACACAAAAAGGCACTAACGTGCCAATGATGCGCACTCGTGCGAAGATGTAGGTTGTCGCAAGCGACCGCGCGAGACGCCCGGATGTGCCAAGGCACATTTTTTTTGCTGCCATGAGTCTGGAAAATAGCTGGAGAATATCTGGAAAAATGCAGGTTTTTTGGATTTAGCAGATGCCAGAATGTAAACTATATCAATTTGTCATGTTGACATTTAAAAATCAACGGTTTATAATAGCGAAAGTTAGCTAAATGAGAAAAATGGGATATTTTTGAATTTGACCGAAGGATAACTAGAGAAAAAGTGTTTTGATTTTGATAAGGAGTAGAAGATATGAGTTTACAACTGGCAGAAGATATTATAAAAGGACGCCGTCTGAAACGGGGCGAGGATTTAAGCTTTTTATTGAGTGAGGATCTGGATGAGCTCTGTGCGGGGGCTGATAAAATCCGAAAGGAGCTCTGCGGCAACCATGTGGATCTGTGTTCTATCATTAATGGACGAAGCGGACGCTGCGGCGAGGACTGCAAGTTTTGCGCGCAGTCAGCCTGTCATCATGCGAAGGTGGAAGAATATCCATTTCTGGAGCCAGAGGAGATTCTGGAGGACTGCAAGCGTCATGAGGCGAAGAAGGTACATCGTTACTCCATCGTGACGGCGGGACGTGCGCTGACGGGAGCGGAGATGGAGAAGGCGCTTCGGGCATACCGCGCTATGAAGAAGGAATGTAAGGTAGAGCTCTGCGCCTCCCACGGACTTCTGTCACAGGAAGATTTCAACCGCCTGAAAGAGGCGGGCGTGGGACGGTATCATGCTAATATTGAGACTTCCCGGAGAAATTTCCCGAATATCTGTACCACACATACATTTGAGGACAAGCTGGAGGTCATCCGGCGTGCGCAGGCGGCAGGACTTTCCGTTTGTTCCGGCGGTATCATCGGCATGGGAGAAACCTGGGAAGACCGGATCGACATGGCAATCACGCTGAGCGAGCTTGGAATCAAGTCAATTCCGCTCAATATCCTGCGTCCGATTCCGGGCACGCCGCTGGAACATCAGGCAGCGCTTTCGGAGGATGAGATCCTGCGGACGATTGCTATTTTCCGCTATATCAATCCGACTGCGATGGTCCGTTTGGCAGCAGGACGAAATTCAATGGAACATTCCGGCGAACGGGCATTCCGCTCCGGCGCGAATGCAGCCATCACCGGAGATATGCTGACAACCTCCGGAAACCGCATCAGCGAGGACCAGGAGATGCTGGCAGCGATGGGTTTCACATTATAAAAAAGGAGCATTCATATCATGAGTAAAATACTTTCCGCAGAAGCGGAGCACAGACCTTACTTTACAACCAAACGGATGGCGCTGATTGGCGTGATGACGGCGGTAACCTGTATTCTGGGACCGCTCTCAATTCCGCTTCCATTCAGCCCGGTTCCGATTTCCTTTACGAATCTTGCTATTTATCTGGCGGCATATGTGCTGGGAATGAAAGCTTGCACGATCAGTTACCTGATTTATATGCTGCTTGGCATGGTGGGCATTCCGGTATTTTCCGGATTTACGGCAGGAGTCGGTAAACTGGCAGGACCGACCGGCGGCTATCTCGTCGGATTTATCCTGATGGCGCTGATTGTTGGATTTTTCGTAGATCATTTTCCGGGCAAAGTAGCCCTGCATATCGTAGGCATGGTATTGGGACTGGCAATTTGCTATATTTTCGGAACGGTATGGCTGGCAGGTCAGCTTAACATGACCTTTGTAGCCGGACTGGGTGTGGGCGTTATCCCGTATCTGCCGGGCGATGCAGTCAAAATCATTTTCACAGCTTTGATCGGACCGAAGCTGCGCCGGGAAATTTACCGGTTAGGAGACTAAAAAGCGTTTGGCTGTAAAAACGACAGTTTAGATAAAATGATAATTTAAAATGAAGGCCAGATGGGTGAAAGTGGAATACATAAAACGCTTTCACCCATCTTTTTTGTGAATGAAACGAAGAAGTTAGTTGAAATTTTATAGAAAATAAGAAGAAAAGAGAAAAATAAAAGCAAAAGAAAACAGAAATAATTACATATATGGAATAAGATGCAGAAAAATAAGAAGGATATGCGACTAAACTTGAACAATTTTGAGGCATATGTTATACTAAAGACAGAAAAAGAGGGAGTCCACGGAGGAACAGGGAGGAGGCAGTTGTATGGAGAAAAAGATTATCACTATCAGTCGTGAATATGGAAGCGGAGGTCGTCAGATTGGTCTGACAGCGGCTAAAAAACTGGGAATGGAATTTTATGATAAGGAATTGATCGATGCTGCTGCGAAGGAGATCGGTTTTCCAGCGGAAATTATTGCGGATCGTGAGCAGCGCCTGACAAATAGCCTGCTTTACAATTTCGCGATGGGAACTTTGTATGGACTTTCCTATCCGAAGGAGCCGAAGCTCAGTGAACTGCCATTGACAGAGCAGATCTATGTGGCGCAGAAGAAGGCGATCGAGGAGGCGGCAAAGCGCGGAAGCTGCGTATTCATCGGCAGATGTGCCGATTATATTCTGAAAAGCCGTCCGGATGTACTGCGTGTCTTTGTTTATGCGGATCGTGATATCCGGCTTCGCCGCGCGATTGATGAGTACGGGGATCTGGAAGAGCATATTGATGAATTTATGCACCAGACCGACAAACGCCGCCGGATCTATTATGAAAACTATACGAATCAGCGCTGGGGCGACAGAGAAAACTATGATCTGATGCTGAACAGTGGAGATTTGGGAATTGAGAAGTGCGTGGAGTTGATTTGCCAGGCGGTGAAGTAAAAGAAGAGTGGCATTTATAGTTTCATGCAGTCGATATGAGGATATCTAAGATAACAGATGCAAAGAAGATGATTGAAATTATTTGTAGTTATGTTATCTATATATAAAGGATCTCACCGATAGACGGTTGGACCCTTAAATGATAAGTTAAAAATAACCGCTCAAGTTTGCAGGACCGGGGCGGTTATTTTTGTGTCTTATTACTAGCTCGACCAACTTTATAGTCGAGACTAAAGCATATAAAGCATTTCGTAAAAGATATACGAGCGCAGGTTACTGGGCACGTATGCGTGCACAATAACTAGCACGGCGGCTCTGGTTTGTCAATGGGGGATTGTCTGGACGAATCCCCCTCACTATGCTATAATAAGGGGCATCAAGTCATTTTGGTTGCTTTATCGTTACTGCTCATGGCAGGTATTTTGAAAACCGGCACATGGACAGCAACATTGTATGCACGGGAGAATGAGATGAAAGAAAATATGAAAATACGAGGTCAGCTGCGGACGTATCTGCAGTGGCCGATCATACTGTCGGTATTCCTGTTGGCGGCGAACCTGGCAGTTGGGATTGTGAGCCCGGCTGCCGGTCTTGTGATGTCCGGATTTACGGTTATATATGTGCTGGTGGCACTCTGGCTGTTCATATACCGGAGAAAACGTCTGATGGGCGGACTGGTGGAGTTTTCGGCGGAGTATGCGTGGGTGCAGAAACAGCTCCTCTATGAGATGGCGGTGCCGTATGCCATCGCGGACACAGAGGGACATTTCCTCTGGTTGAACCACTCCTTTTCGGAGATCGTCGGGGAAGATAAAAACTGCCGTAAGAATATCGCGGCGGTCTTTCCGGAACTGACGCGGGAATTTTTGGATGAGATGGACGAAAAAACGAGCGTTCATTCTTCATTTGACGGCAGATTTTACCGGATCGATATCCAGCAGGTGGCGCTGAGCGAGACGGAAGGCATGAAGCTTGGCGCGGTGGACGAGGACAGCGGCGAGATGCTTTTAGTGCTGTATCTCTGCGATGAGACGGAGATTCTGCGCTGCAAGCAGCAGATCAACAATCAGCGTCTGGTGGCGGGACTTATCTATCTCGACAACTACGACGAGGCGCTGGAGAGTGTCGAGGAGGTACGCCGTTCCCTGCTGGTTGCCCTGATTGACCGGAAAATTACGAAGTATTTCATGGCGATGGAAGGTATCGTCAAGAAGCTGGAAAATGACAAGTATCTGTTTGTGATCAAGCAGCAGTACACGAAAGAGATTCAGGAGAGCCGCTTTTCGATTCTGGAGGATGTCAAGACGGTTAATATCGGAAATGATATGGCTGTCACGCTGAGTATCGGTATGGGTATGAATGGCGACAGCTACATCCGCAACTATGAGTATGCGAGAACGGCGATTGATATGGCGCTGGGACGCGGCGGCGATCAGGCGGTTGTCAAGGATGGCACGAAGATCCGCTATTACGGCGGCAAATCGCAGCAGCTGGAAAAAACGACCCGTGTCAAGGCGCGTGTCAAAGCGCATGCGATGCGCGAGCTGATGGATACGAAGGATAAGATGTTGATCATGGGACACAAGATCGGCGATACGGATTCCTTTGGCGCGGCGATTGGTATCTGGCGGATTGCGACCTCTTTTAATAAAAAGGCGCGGATCGTCATCAATGGGGTCAATTCTTCCGTGAAACCGATGATGGCGCGGTTTGAAAACAGCTCTGATTACCCGGAGGATCTGTTCTTAACCGGCGAGGAAGCGGCAGAGTGGGCGGATTCCAACACGATGTTAGTTGTGGTTGATGTCAACCGCCCGAGTATCACGGAGGCACCGGAATTGCTCAAGCAGATCAAAACGATCGTGGTGCTCGACCATCACCGCCAGAGTAGCGAGATCATCGACAATGCGGTGTTATCTTATGTCGAGCCGTATGCGTCTTCGGCGTGTGAGATGGTAGCCGAGGTATTGCAGTATATCGGCGACGACGGCATCAAGATCAAGCCGGCGGAGGCGGATGCGATGTACGCCGGTATCGTGATTGACACAAACAATTTCATGAACCAGGCAGGTGTCCGCACCTTTGAGGCGGCGGCGTTCCTGCGTAGAAACGGCGCGGATGTCGTGCGTGTGAGAAAGCTGTTCCGCGACCGGCTGGAGGACTACCGGGCGAGAGCTGAGGCGATCCAGAAAGCAGAGATTTATCACGGCGCATTTGCGATTTCCGTGTGTCCGTCCGAAGGACTTGAAAGTCCTACTGTGGTTGGTGCACAGGCGGCAAATGAGCTGCTGGATATTGTAGGCATCAAGGCGTCATTTATCCTGACGCAGATGGGCGACACGATCTATTTCAGCGCGCGTTCGATCGATGAGATCAACGTGCAGATTATCATGGAGCGCTTGGGCGGCGGCGGACACCGCACGATTGCGGGTGCACAGCTTAAGGGTGCGACGATCGATGAAGCCAGAGAGAAATTAAAAGATCTCATTACGGATATGATGGAGAAAGGAGAAATATAACGATGGAAGTTGTATTATTAGAGGATGTAAAGGCACTTGGCAAAAAAGGTCAGATTGTAAAGGTAAGCGACGGCTATGGACGCAACTTTATTCTGACAAAGAAACTGGGAATCGAGGCAACACCGAAGAACTTAAATGATCTGAAGCTGCAGAAGGCAAATGAGGCGAAGATCGCGGCAGAGCACCTGGCAGCAGCGAAGGATCTGGCAAAACATCTGGAGGATAAGTCCATCACCCTGTCCATCAAGGCAGGCGAGGGCGGAAAAGCATTCGGCTCTGTTTCTTCCAAGGAGATTGCAAAGGCGATCAAAGATCAGTTAAATCTGGATATTGACAAGAAGAAACTGGTTCTGCCGGAGCCGATTAAGACCTTTGGCACACACGAAGTTCCGATCAAGCTTCACAAAGAAGTAACCGGAAAACTGGCAGTAAAGGTTGTAGAAGCTTAATATGGAGGACTGAATCATGGAGGAAGCCCTGATAAAGCGGGTTCTCCCGCACAGTGTAGAGGCGGAACAGTCAGTCATCGGATCCATGCTTATGGATCGGGAAGCAATTATCGCGGCGTCTGAGATTATCACAGGCGCCGATTTTTACCAGCACCAGTATGGCGTCATGTTTGAGTCGATGGTCGAGCTTTTCAATGAAGGAAAGCCGGTCGATCTGGTGACGCTTCAAAATCGGCTGCGCGAAAAAGATGTTCCGCCGGAGGTCAGCAGTCTGGACTTTGTCCGGGATATCATGACATCTGTGCCGACCTCGGTCAATGTCAAATCGTATGCCAATATCGTGCGGGAAAAGGCAGTCCTGCGCCGTTTGATAAAAGTGAATGAGGAGATTGAAAACCTCTGTTACGGCGGAAGGGACAAGCTGGAGGATATTCTGGCGCACACGGAGAAATCGGTGTTTGACCTGCTCCAGAGCCGCGGAGGCGGAGAGTTTGTGCCGATCCGGCAGGTGGCGTTGAATGTTCTGGAAAAGATTGAGGCGGCGTCGAAGAGCAACAGCACCGTCACGGGTATTCCGACCGGATTTATCGATCTGGATTACCGGACGTCGGGATTCCAGCCGTCCGATTTTATTTTGATTGCGGCGCGTCCCTCGATGGGTAAGACGGCGTTTGTTCTGAATGTCGTCGAGCATGTGGCGGTCAAAAAAGGGCTTCCGTGCATGGTATTCAGCCTGGAAATGTCGAAGGAACAGCTGGTCAACCGTATGCTGTCGATGGAGTCGAATGTCGATTCCCAGAAGCTGCGTACCGGTACGCTGACGGATTCCGACTGGGATGCCGTCGTGGAAGGCATCGGCACGATCGGAAGTTCCAAGCTGATCATCGATGATACGCCGGGTATCTCGATCTCGGAGCTGCGCTCGAAATGCCGCAAGGTGAAGCTGGAGTACGGTTTAAGCCTTGTCATCATCGACTATTTACAGCTGATGAGCGGCAGCGGAAAGAGCGGAGAGAACCGCCAGCAGGAGATTTCGGAGATTTCCCGTTCACTAAAGGCGCTGGCGCGAGAGCTGAATGCGCCGGTTATCTCCCTGTCGCAGCTTTCCCGTGCCTGCGAGACACGTCCGGACCATCGCCCGATGCTTTCGGATCTGCGTGAGTCTGGTGCGATTGAGCAGGATGCCGATGTGGTTATGTTTTTGTACCGTGATGATTATTACAACAAGGATACGGATACGCCGAATATCGCGGAGGTAATCATTGCCAAACAGCGTAATGGTCCGATAGGAACGGTGCAGCTGATGTGGAGACCGGAGCTGACGAAGTTTGCGAATTTGGCGAAATAGGGTCGCTGGGGGACGGGACTGGAGAAAAGGAATGGAAGATGCTTGAATTAATACAGAAATCAGATGTGGCGGATTTAGATACAGTTCGCCATTTTTATCGCGCGTTAGCGGGAACGGAGTTCTGCGCGTGGACGGATGCCTATCCGGGGGAGCCGGAGCTGCAGTCGGATGTTTCAAGAAATTCGCTGTTCTGCATCCGGGATGATGCGTCAGGAGAGATCGCGGGGGTGGTTTCGATCGATGATGATCCGGAGGTAGAGTCAATTCCGTGCTGGTCAAAGGAGCTGCAGCCGTCGGCAGAAATTTCCAGACTGGGTGTGGCGGAGAAGTACCAGAACCGAGGCATCGCACGCGAGCTTCTGGCAGGCGCGATGGAGGAACTTAGAATACGCGGCTGCAAGAGTGCCCATATGCTGGTGGCGAAGGATAATGTGAAAGCGCTGCGGTCGTACGCGAAGCTGGCCTTTGAGAAGGTCGGTGAGTATGTGCTGCAGGGGCATGATTACTGGTGCTTTGAGAAGAAGCTGTAGAATGGAGAGGGGAAATTTAATCCCCTCTTTTTATTTATGTCATTCATTCGCCTTCTACCGTCAGCGAGCTGGCATTTAGCTACGATATGGTAATCGTTCCGATCGATGGTGAAGGAGTTCCGGAACTTGTTTTTTATGTAAATGCTATTCATATTTAGTTTGAACCCCGCATATAGTAGTAGTAAGGTACCGGGGAGGACAAGCAGAATGAATAAGAACAAGCATTACCTGATTTCGGATGCTTCCAGACAGGTGCAGGTGGAGGCTCACGTGCTCCGGTACTGGGAGGACGAGCTGGGGCTTCCGATTCCGAGAAATGAACTGGGGCATCGGTACTATACGGAGTTTCATATCCAGCTGTTCCGTCAGATCAAGCAGTTGAAGGAACAGGGGTACCAGTTGAAAGCCATACGGGGAATCCTCGGAAAAGTGGAAGAAAATCAGAAAACAGAACCGGAAGCGCTTTTGGAAGCGCAGGCACAGGCGGTTTTCCGGGAAACGGGAACAGGAGAGCGTAACATGAGCAGGCAGGAAAATATGGAAATGAAAAAAAATACAGAGGTAGAAAACAAGGAAACAGAACTGCCGCAGGCAGAGGTTTCCCAGCCTCTGGCGGGGGAGAAGATGCGCCAGTTTCAGGAGATCATGAACCAGGTCATCGGGCGTGCGATCGAGGAAAACAGCGAAAAACTGAGCCAGGACGTCAGCTATCTGGTGCATGATAAATTGATGAAGGAGCTGGAATACCTGATGCGGGTCTCTGATGAGCGGGAGGAAGAGCGCTTCAAGCGCCTCGACGAGGTCATCCGCGCGTATCAGCGGGAAAACCAGGGGCGAGCGGAAGCAGCGGCGGCTGCGCCAGGGCGGTTTCCATTTTTCCGGTCCCGTGTAAAGAAAAAGAAATTTGGACGGAATGGGAACAAGATGTGATAAGTTCTGCAAAAGGGCATAAAAAAAACCTGTCGGAAACGACAGGCTTTTTTATGTAGATATTTCGTTTTTGTTTGTGTTTAATTAGCCCTGCTCAATAGCGCCGGTCGGACATACGCCTGCACATGTACCGCAGTCGATGCAGCTGTTAGCGTCGATATCGTATTTGCCATCTCCCTGAGAGATTGCTCCAACTGGACATTCGCCAGCACAGGAACCACAACTTACACAAGAATCAGTAATTACAAATGCCATGATAAAATCCTCCTTTTATATTTATGCGTTTGGCTATATTCTATACTAAAAATGCGAAATATTCAAGGAGAAATTGATGGTTTTCATGTTCTAAAATAAAAGCAATGGAAAAAACCGATTTTTCTGGAAGTCAGTATTCCTACAGGGTCGAGAGCGTTGAGAGCGCGTGCTCCCGGACGATCGTCTCATAATGCTCCTCATAGTATGCCTCAAATGCATTCGGGGCAGCGGCAGTCTTTAATGGTTCGCTGTACTCGGACAGGAGATTGCACAGGCGGTTGAATGCGTCGGTGCTGTCGGCTGTCTGGCGGACAACAAGGTAGTAACGACCATCGGACGGGTGTTTATAAAGCGTGTTCGGTGTTTCGCAGACTGGAGCTGCGATGCGCGCTGCCCGGCAGACCTCGTCGAGGGAGCCGAAAGTAAAAATACGCGCTGCCGGCAGTTTGGAACCTGGCTCTGCATTTTCAGTGGAAGGCGCGTCCGAACCGGTCGGCGGGCTTGCGGCGGTATTTTTGCCATTGTCAGTAAATAGGCTTAAAAGCCCGTCCGCGCCCTCTAAAAGCTCGTTGGCAAGCGCTGTCAGAGGCTCGTCCTCGTTTCCCGGGGAAAAGCGTGAAAAGCGGGTGTCCAGCTCTTCCGGGTCCTCGATCTTGGTAATGATCAGCATGATGCTCTCACTGGAGAGCGGAATTGCTTCCACCATCAGAGGAATATCGTCCGCCTCGAAGCCGACTTCATTCGATGCCTTCTGGATCATTTCATGGAACAGTTTTTTCGCCTTTTCCGTGCCATAGGCGAGTTCGCCCAGATTTAAGTTGCGGGCGCTCAGATCGCTGCTTGTCAGGGTGCAGCGGATCTGGTTTTCGTTGATGCGTTCTATTTTCATGGATTTTCACTTCCTTGTCTTTTGGGTGGTTAAGATACCGAATGCTTCGTGCTTCGCACTTCCGCAATTTTGCAAGACATTCGTAAGCCGCTCATTTTTCTGCGGAAAAAGGCTGCTTACTCATGTTTTGGACTTTGGAACCTTGGTATTCATCATACTATATAATATAATCACTTGGCAATTTGAATATGAAAAAAAAGCATAAAATCTTTCTAAAAACGGTTGCGGGAACCGAGGGGATCGTATACAATGAATCTTGAGAGGTGGTATAGACCGAAAGGAGGCGCGGTACGGAAGCAGCCGTTCTATTTGGAAAATACCAGCTGGAACGTGTGATCGGACGCGGTCGGAGCGGAACTGTTTTTTTAGCCAGGCATCTGGGGCTTGATGAAGAGAGAGCGATTAAGCGTGTCAGGCGGACAGAGAGCGGTTTCATTCAGGAAGCAGCGCTTTTGAAGCGGCTGCGCCATCCGGGAATCCCGATCATCTACGATCTGGAAATTGACGAAAATTATTATTATCTCATCGAGGAATATCTGTGCGGTGAGTCGTTGTATGCCCGAATTGAGAGAACGGGCAGTCTGCAAACGGGAGAGCTTATCCGTCTGGGAATTGAGCTTTGCCGGATCATGAATTATCTGCATTCATTCAAACCAAATCCAATCTTATATTTAGATCTCCACCCCGGGAATCTTCTAATCTGCCGGGAACAATTAAAATTGATTGATTTTGATCAGGCGGCACTGGCGTCTTTGAGCCAGGAACGATCTGTTTGCTATGGAACAAAAGGCTTTGCAGCCCCCGAACAGTACGAGGGAGGGACTCTGGATGAGAGGACCGACATCTATGCCATTGGCGCCCTCCTGTACTATATGGGGACAGGGCATGCCCCAGAGGGGGAGATAAAAGCAGGACAGGGAAGCTGTCGGGGAGATCTGTACATTCTTATGGGGCGATGTCTCAGAATAGAGAAAAAAGAGCGCTGCCAGAGTGTCCGGGAAGTGTTAGAGGCATTGGAAAAACTGGAGGCGCGCATATTTGCAGAACGTCATATACCACTTCTCAGGATTGCCGCAGCAGGCAGCCGGAGCGGAATCGGGGTTACACATACCGCACTTGGCGCGGTCCGATATCTGCGGCAGAAAGGAGTTTCCTGCCTTTACAGGGAGCAGAATGACACGGGGGCAGTCCGCAGGCTGGCATCCTGGTATGGGCTGGCGCCGGATGAACATGGAATTTATTACATGGACGGTCTGGCGTTGAAACCCAGATACAGCGATGTGGTGCAGCTGGAACAGCCAGTGTTTGAAGTGATTTTAGATGACTGCGGAACCGAGCTCCAGACGGTTCTGGAGGGGGAGTATGATTTGATTCTTTTCGTCTGTGGATTGCAGCCGTGGGAGAAAGAAGATTCTCTGCGGGCGATCCGGTTTCTGGGAGCAGAAGAGGGACTCCAGATTTTATTAAATCACAGAAAATGCGGGCGGGATTATCTTCCGGAGGAGGTCCGGCATCTTAGGTATCTGCGGCTTCCGTTTTTAACCCCGCCGTTCGATGCAGGCGGAAGGCGGGGGCAGGAAAATGAGGCAGCGGAGGAGACAGAATTTTTTGAAAGGATTTTCCGGGAGGCAGCTCTCAAAAAAGGACGGGGGACCAGGCAGGCAGCAAAAGAAGGGGGACTCTGGCGGAACATCCGGCGAAGGTGGGAGCGCTTTATGGGTGGATTCCCGTGGCAGTGGAAATAGGAGGAAATACAGATTAAAATCGGAAAACGGGGCGAAAGCTCAAAAGTGGGGCGAAAATTCAGGCAAAAACCAGTGCCAGACACAAAGCAGGTCGGGACAGAACGCTTGGAATGTATCGGGATAGCCGGGAGCGGACCATCGGTTGGGGTGACACACTTTTCGCTTATGACGGCAGCATATCTGTCCGGGGTTCTGTGCCGGCGAACGGCGGTTCTGGAACAAAATGAGAGCGGCTCATTTGCACAGCTTGAAAAGATATTCCGGACGGGAAAAAGAAGGGAAAAACCGGTTATAGACGGGGCAGGACAGCCGTTTGAAATTAGGGGAATTTTTTTCTATCAAAAGGCTGAACGTGCAGAATGGTACGATTGTTCGGAAAGGGGGATGGAGGCGATGGTGATCGACTTCGGAGCCTTGACACAGAAGAATCAGGATGCCTTTTTTCGATGCAGCCGCTGTTTTCTGGTCGGTTCGGTCAGCGGATGGCAGCTGGCAGATTTTGCGGCATTGGCAGCAGAAAAGCAAAAATGGAAAAAATGGTGTGAGTATTTCGTCTCATTTGGAGAAGAGGAAGCTGTAAAAATGGCAGAGCAATATCTGGATATCCGGATCCGGCGAATCCCACTGCAGAAGAACGCATTGATGGTTACGGGAGAGTCCATGACTTTTTTTGGAAAATTCCTACGATAAGCGAGGCAGACCTGGGGTTATAAATTACCGATTATCTCCGAAAGGTCAAAAGTTAGAAGGGGCTGTTTTCGCGGAATGGAGAAGGTGTGGAATGGTAGTGAGAAAAAGTAAAAAAGAAGAGGCAGAGAGGAGGCGTAGGGAACAGCAGAGAATATTTGTCGAGGGATTACAGCGATATAAAAGCAAAGGAATCCAGATTTTAATTGATGGGAGGGAGTGCAGGCCAGAAGAATACAGGAAGCTGTGTGAGTTCCGGGAGGACGGCTCGTTTTATATGGCTGATTACGTCGGAGCGGAGACAGGAGTGCTGACAGAGATACATTTTGACCGGGTTTACAACCGGTGATAAGAGAGGTGCCGTTTTGTCCGTATCTGGACAGTCCGCCGGATTTTTCTTTCGGAGAAAATGGTGAGAACTGTTTAGATGGTGCTATTACAGTTACTGGGCACGTATGCGTAAACAGTAACCTATTACAGGGAAAATGAAAGAGGAGTTAAGAAAAAAGTCAACATTCCATGGAGCTGGTGTGATATAATAAGGGCACTTAGCGAGGTATTTTCGAGCTTAGTGCTTATGGTATTACCTTAACATACACCGGAGGAAAACATGGAAAGAGGAAGATCAAGGAAAGCACGTTCGGGCTGTCTGGGACGGATTTTCGGGTTTGTGCTGTTTTTAATCGTGGCAGCCGTTGGTGTGATTGCAGCGGTCAAATATATGCCAAGCCGGGAGAGGGCGGATCTGGATGCTCTGTACGCGGCGGGCGGCAGCGACCGGGTGGCGCTGTATCTGAACTATGAACGTCAGGAGGAGAGCGGGGTCTACGTGGACGGGCAGACGTATCTGCCGGCTACGTGGGTAGATGCGAACTTAAATGAACGTTTTTACTGGGATGCCAATGAGGAAATACTGGTGTACGCCCTGCCGGAGGAGATCGTGAAAAGCGACGAGACGACAGTGGATGAGGACGGAAAAAAGATCCTTTACCGGGATGGCGATGCAGTTTATCTTTCACTGGCTCTGATTCAGAAATACACCGATGTGCGTCTGCAGGCGTATGATGGTGAGGCACAGAAGCGGGTTTTCGTGGAAAATAACTGGGATCCGGTCACGGTGGCAGATGCGGCGTGGAGCGCCAAGATCCGCTTAAGAGGCGGCTTGAAAAGCCCGATTGTGACTGAGATAAAGCGCGGCGGGACAGTGACGGTGCTGGAACAGTATGACAACTGGGCGAGAGTCATGACACCGGACGGTCATATCGGATATATGCACAAGTGGAAGATGAAAAATCTGCATGAGGAGACGTTAAAGAGTGATTTTACTGCTCCGGTCTACCAGAATATTTCACTGGATCAGAAGATTGTGATGGTCTGGCATCAGGTAACGATCGCGGCGGCAAACCAGGCGATGGATTCTCTGATTGCAAAGACGAAAGGTGTCAATGTCATCGCGCCGACGTGGTTTACGCTTAGCAGCAACAGCGGCGCGTATGAATCTCTGGCAGATAAGTCCTATGTGGATCGGGCGCATGAAAAAGGTCTGCAGGTCTGGGCGGTACTCGACAATTTCAGCCGCGAATGCAGCAAGAACGTGCAGGCGGAGGTGCTTCTTTCCAGGACGTCTGTGCGCGAAAAACTGATTGAAAATATGATGACAGAGGCGGACCGTTATGGATTTGACGGTATCAATCTGGATTTTGAGAGTTTGAAGACGGCGGCGGGTGTCCATTACATTGAGTTTATCCGCGAGCTGTCGGTTTCCTGCCGTAAGAAAGGGCTGGTGCTGTCGGTCGATAACTATGTTCCGGCGGTATATAACCGTTTCTACAACCAGAAAGAGCAGGGCAACGTCGCAGATTATGTGATTATCATGGGTTATGATGAGCACTATGCAGGCGGCGAAGCCGGTTCTGTTTCTTCGATCGGATATGTCGAAAACGGCATCAAAGATATGCTTTCCCTGGTTCCGAAGGAAAAGGTAATCAACGCAGTCCCGTTCTACACAAGGCTCTGGACGGGAAGCGGCGACAATGCGTCCTCCCGTGCGATGGGAATCTCCGAGGCGACAAAATGGGTGTCGGAGAGCGGCATGGATCTGACCTGGGATGATTCGGCTGGTCAGTATTACGGCAGGCTGGACAGCCAGAACGGCGAACAGCAGCTCTGGATGGAGGAGACAAGGTCTCTGGGACTCAAGATGGATTTAATCAAGAAATACGACCTGGCAGGCGTAGCCGGATGGCGGCTGGGGCTGGAAACCAGCGACGTCTGGGATGTGATTGGCTGGGAGTAGAGACAATTTAATTAAGATTCAATGATTCAAAGTAGGGTGGAAGTCTCATGCGGGAGCGTGGGGCTTCTGCTTTTTTATGTAATAGGAAATTCCTTGGGATCCCCTATTACACAAAAAGGCACTAACGTGCCAATGATGCGCACTCGCGCGAAGATGTAGTTTGTCGCAAGCGACCGCGCTCGGCGCGAGAATGTGCCAAGGCACATTCTTCTTTATAAAAAAGAGCGTCTTGGACAAAAAACCTCCGGGCGGAAAGATTGATTCATCCGCCTGGAGGTTATTAAAACATCAAAAATATTGTTTTGTCTGGGAGAAATGTGATTATTCTGCCTCTTTTGCCTGATCGATCAGGTTGGTGTAGAAAGCAAGAAAACTGTCATCACCTTCAGCGATCATAGCTTCCGGATGGAACTGTAAGCCCATCACGTAGTCTTTATCTTCTCTGACGATTGCTTCGATGATTCCATCTGGAGCAGTAGCAACGACTTTCAGGTTGTCACCTAACTGATCGACTGCCTGATGATGCCAGGAGTTTACAGTGTAGGTGCCTTCTCCGCCAAATGCGGCAGCAACGATGTTATCTTTGTCTACGGTAATCTCATGTTTTGCGAATACCTTACGGTCCGGATCGCGATGTTCGATATCGGACGGATTCTGAGTCGGAAGATCCTGATATAAGGTACCGCCGCTTAATACGTTTAAGAACTGCATGCCACGGCAGGTGCAGAGCATCGGGATATCCTCATCGAGAGCTGCCTTGATTAAAAGAGAATCAGAAGTATCTCTGACTTCGTTTACAGTCTCTAATTTTTCGTTTGGCTCTTCGCCGTAGTAGCTCGGATCAATATCTTCGCCGCCGGTCATAACCAGAGCATCGATTTCTGCCAGAGCATTTTTCGCGTCATCCTCGGTTTTGATCTGAGGAAGATAAATTGCTTCGCCGCCAGCTTTGGTAACGGCATCTATATATAACTGTGCATCTTCGTCGATTTCGTCTGCATTCCATGAAACGCCGACTTTGACTTTCTCTTCTTCGTCATTCGCCGCTTCTTCGGCAGTCTCTGCTTCGCCTTCTGTCTCGGTTACTTCGGCTTCAGCCGCTGTTGTATCGGCTGCCGGTTCAGACTTTGTTCCACAAGCTGTTAAAGAAAAAGCCAGGGATAAAGAAAGAAGCACTGCACTGGTCATCATTTTAATTTTTCTCATTCGAATTTCCTCCCTAATACAAATTGTCCTCCCAAACATGGCTGGATTCTAACATAAAACAGTCAGAAAAATACAAAAAGATACATAAAATTACATAATAAAATAAAATAATTTTTAATGACACCTAAAAGATATAATATAATTTTGTAGATATACGAAAAATGAGCGAAAATAAGGAGGCGTAAATGGAAGCGAAGAATTGAGTAGGGAGGAGTACGGGGAAAAGCCCTGATAACAGAAAGTTATACCTTCATTCCCTTTCTTAATTGGATTTTCCCCGCAGGCAGGCGTTACAATAAGGACGGAAAAAACAGACGGGCAGCCGGGTCAAGGCTGCGGGGCTGATAGAGATGGCGGAGTGCAGGAAAGACTCCGAGAGAATATGACAAACCAAATGGAGGAAATCAAAACATGGGGAAATCACTTACCAGAAAGATTATTGAGTCACATTTCGTATCGGGCGATATGACGCCGGGCAAAGAAATTTTTATCAAGGTGGATCAGACATTGACACACGATATCAATGCCGTTATGACTTATCTGGCATTCGAGGCGATCGGGCTGGACCGTGTCCGCACGGAGTGTAGCGTCAGCTACCTCGATCACAATTTATTATATGTAGATAATAAGACGCCGGACGACCACATTTATTTGCAGTCCGCAGCAAAGAAATTCGGCGTGTATGTGTCCAGACCGGGCAACGGCATCTGCCATACCGTTCATGTATCCCGTTTTGGTGTGCCAGGCAAGGTATCGATGGGCGGAGACAGTCACACACCGCATGGCGGCGCGATCGGTATGCTGTGTATCGGTGTCGGCGGCATGGATGTAGCAACGGCGATGACGGGTGTTCCGATGCGTCTGACGATGCCGAGAGTCGTCCGTGTCAACCTGACCGGTAAATTAAGACCGGGCTGCAACTCGAAGGAAGTTATCCTGGAAATGCTTCGCCGCGTGACCATCAAGGGCGGTCTGGGAAATGTATATGAGTACGTGGGACCGGCAGTTGCCGAGATGGAGATTCCGGCACGTGCGACTATCGCAAACATGGGTGCGGAAATGGGCGCGACCACTTCCATTTTCCCGGCAGATGCACAGGTAAAGAGATTTCTGGCTGCACAGGGACGTCCGGAAGCATACACAGAGCTTCTTCCGGATGAGGACGCCGAGTACGACGAGACGATCGATATCAATTTAAGCGAGTTAGAGCCGTTGATCGCATGTCCGCACCAGCCGGACAATGTTATGCCGCTGCATCAGGCGGAAAAGAAGAGAGTACAGCAGGTATTTATCGGAAGCTGTACCAATGCAAGCTATGCCGATATTGCAAAAGCAGCACTTGTATTTAAGGGACATCATGTGAATGAGGATGTAAGCTGTACCTGTGCGGTTTCTTCCAAGCAGGTGTACCGTCAGCTGATGCGCGATGGATATGTGGAGATGCTTCTGGATGCGGGTGTCCGTCTTCTGGAGATTGCCTGTGGTCCGTGCTGCGCAATCGGTCAGACTCCGGCGACCGACGGTGTGGCAGTCCGCACCTCCAACCGTAATTTCAAGGGACGTGCCGGGAATCCGACTGCCAAGATCTATCTGGTAAGCCCGGAGAGTGCTGCAGCGACAGCGATTATGGGGACCTTCGCAACGGCAGAAGATATTATGGGTGAAAATGTGAAGATCCTGGATTCAATTCACGAGCCGGATCAGTACGATATTGATGATTCGATGATTCTTCCGCCGCTGTCTCCGGAGGAAGCTGCGAAGGTGGAGATTGTCCGCGGACCGAACATCAAGTTTCTTCCGGTTCCGGAGCCGCCGCAGGAGACACTGGATGCTCCTATCAGCTTAAAAGCCCGTGATAATGTATCCACCGATGATATTACACCGGCAAGTGCTGAGTTCAGCAGTATGCGTTCCAATATTCCGCTGATGTCCCAGTATTGCTATCATCGATATGATCCGGAATTTGCAGCTCGCGCAAAAGAAATGGGACAGAGCGTTATCATCGGCGGTGAAAACTATGGACAGGGTTCCTCCCGTGAGCATGCGGCTATTAATCCCATGTATCTGGGTGTAAAAGCGGTCATTGCCAAGAGTATTGCCCGTATCCATAAGGGAAACCTGGTAAATCATGGCGTAATTCCAATGTTGTTTGAGGATGGAGCTGATTATGACCTCCTGGAGCAGACAGATGAGCTTCATATCGATAACCTGCGGGAGCAGATTGCAGCACGCCGTGTACAGATTACCGATAAGACAAAAGGATTCTCCTTCTGGGCTAAATTAGAATTGACGGATAAAGAAATCGAAGTTGTCTTAAATGGCGGACAGCTGAGGACACTGAAAAAACAGCTGGAAGCAGAGAAAGAAGCGTAGTCATTTATTAATTATGCCTCCATTATATTTTTATATACAATAACTACTTATTCACCAACTTATTTATTTTGGGAAAAGGCGCCTGTGCGGATGTGCAGGCGCTTTTTCGTGCGACTTGACGGAAGAAAGACATTTGTAGTAATCTTGTGGTAGAATAAGAGTGAAGATTGTGAAAGAAATTGAGAAAAAGACATTGTTTGGAGCGCTTTTTGCGGTGATAGTCAAGGCGTTAAGTGTCCTTACGGAGAATATCGAGGTATTCGGTATAAGAATATATCTTCGCCTTTCCAGATTTGTCTGTTTGCTTCAAGATTCCATCATTGACCAAAATGGAGACTACCTTTGACACAGTATTATAGGACATGTCAAGAGCTGTAGAGGTTTTCTGAATATCAATAATAGGATTTGATTCCAAATAGGCAAACACTTTAAGAACGCTGGTACGCTGTCTCTTTGTGAGAGCATCAAATAATTTTGTGCTTTTATCGTGTAATGCAGTAAGATAATCAATTGTATGAATCGCATCTTCTGCGGAATCTGCAAAAGCCTGAAGGAAAAAAGAAATCCATTGCTCATAATCACCAGTACGTCGCACCTGAGTCATACGGTCATAGTACTCAATACGGTTCATCTTGAGGTAATAAGAAATATAGAGTGCGGGAGTAGACAGAATGCCTTTTTCCATTAGGAAGAGCGTAATGAGAAGTCGTCCAACACGTCCATTACCATCAAGGAAAGGGTGAGTGGTTTCAAATTGATAGTGGATTAATGCGGCTTGAATCAAAGGGTCAAGAGTATCATCACTATTGATATATTTTTCAAGGTCGGACATGGCTGTTAGCATATCTTCAGGATTTGGCGGAATATATCGAGCGTTTTTGAGAGTACTTCCCTGACCGCCAATCCAGTTTTGTGAATACCGGAATTCGCCAGGATTCTTTTCCTGTCCTCGCGCGCTTTCCAGAAGAACTGCATGAGTTTCTTTAATTAGACGATTGCACAGAGGTAGTGTTTTCAGCCGCTCAAGCGCAAACTCAGTCGCACGGATATAGTTAACAACATCGGAAACATCTCGATTGGTGTTGTCTTCAATCAGAGGATTCAAGATATCCTCAAGGGTGCACTGTGTACCTTCAATCTGTGAGGAAAGAAGGGCTTCTTTACGGACATACATGGAAACAAAAAGTCCCATGTTTGGTATACGGGAGGAAAGCCCTTCAAGTGTTGCTATTTTCTTGTTTGCATCAATAAGTTTCGTGAGAAGCTCACCAGATACCTCAATAGGAGGATTTGGTGGAAGCGGAGCTGGCCGAAAGGATTCATACGCCATTTCGCCTGACAGATTACTCACGAGTGTTCCTGCTCGGTTTGTCATAATTGTTTTTTTCCTCCGAAAAATGGAAATTGAAATTTTTGAGGCTATTTTAGCATAGAAATTTCAAGAAATCAACTTATTGTGAAAATAAAGAACGGAAGAAATTTCAGAAAAACGGCTTTTTATGAAATTACTCAAGCAAAATTACCTTGGAAATTTCAAGTTTAGGACAATAAGCGGGAATCCTCGGCAATTTAATTACCGAGATGAAAGCGCAGGAGTGTGCATATCTGCACAATGCAAATAGTATAATAATTCTCATCCTTTGATGGTAATGCCGTAACCGGCATACAATAAAAACGAAAATATGTTCGAATAATAATTGCGTATTACACTTCAATATGATATACTATATGTATGAAAGGAAATCTGATACATTATAGAACTTGCGTGTGTAATATTAACTACCATATGGTATGGTCGGTGAAATACAGACGGAAGATATTAACCCCAGAAGTTGAGAAAT